>RFPQ01000200.1 GCA_009926035.1 Betaproteobacteria bacterium | reverse complement strand
CCTAAATCCTCTAAAAGTTGAATAGCTTCTAGTCGTTTTTGAGCATGACTGCTAATTTTTCTGTCTGGATCAATAAGTAAATAAGCATATGCTTGATGATGAGATCTTCCAACCCTGCCCCTCAGTTGATGAAGTTGCGCCAATCCAAACATGTCTGCGCGATTCATAATAATTGTATTCGCTGAAGGAATATCTATACCCGTTTCAATAATCGTTGTGCAGAGCAAAATATTAGCTTTTTGTTGATAAAAATCATGCATAACTCTTTCAAGTTCCCGCTCTCGCATTTGTCCATGAGCAATTTCAATTCTTGCTTCAGGTATTAATTTTTTTAATTTTTCTTTCATTGAAAGGATAGTGTCAACATCATTATGCAAGAAATAAACTTGGCCGCCTCGATTAAATTCTCTTAAAACTGCTTCGCGAATAATACCTTCCGAATAATTATTTACGAATGTTTTAATGGATAAGCGTTTCTGAGGGGGTGTAGAAATTATGGAAAATTCTCTCAAACCTTCCATAGCCATAGATAATGTTCGAGGAATAGGTGTTGCCGTAAGAGTTAAGACATCAACTTCCGCACGCATAGCCTTAAGTAATTCTTTTTGGCGCACGCCGAAACGATGTTCTTCATCAATAATAATTAAACCTAAATTTTTAAATTTAATGTCATTTTGAATAAGCCTATGTGTACCAATAATGATATCAATTTCACCATTTGCTAATTTTATAAGTGACTCAGCTTGTTCCTTTTTAGATTTAAAACGTGAAATTTCAGCAATCTTGATAGGGGAACCTGAAAAACGATCCATAAAATTATTGTAATGCTGCTCAGCAAGAAGTGTTGTAGGAACTAATATTGCGACTTGTTTACCATCGTTCGCTGCAATAAAGGCAGCTCTTAATGCCACCTCTGTTTTACCAAATCCTACATCGCCACATATAAGACGATCCATAGGCTTTTGGGATTCCATATCATGCATGACTGCATTGATTGCTGTTAATTGATCTTCAGTTTCTTCAAAAGGGAATCCATCTGTGAATCTTTCATAATCTTGTAAATTAATCTTAAAGGCATAGCCTTTCTTAATAGATCTTTGAGAATAGATATTTAAAAGATCAGCTGCAGTATCATGAATCTGTTTTAAAGCTTTCTTCTTTGCCTTATCCCATTGATCAGAACCTAACTTATGAAGTGGCGCAGTTTCTGCTGGCCCTCCAGAATAGCGGGAGATAAGATCCAAATTAGATACAGGAATGTAGAGTTTATCGTCACCAAAATACTCTAGAAGTAAAAATTCACTTTCACCTTCACCGAAATCTAAATTAAATAATCCCCTAAATCGCCCAACACCATATTGTTCATGAACAATCGGATCACCATCTTTTAGCTCTGATAAGTCACGCACCATTGCATCGCTTGAAAAGTTTTTATCGCGTTGATGCTTTTTTGATTGCCGAACAGTATTCACATAAAGCTCAGACTCTGTAATTACAATATGCTCAGATGAAATATAGCCTTGATGAACTGGACTTACTGTTAATACAACTTGATCATTCATATTTAATGATTCTGACCAATCATCTGCAGATTTAAACTTAATACCACCTACTTTTAAAAGCTCAGAAACAGTTTCTCGGCGACCTAAGCTATCAGCTAAAATAAAAATTCTTTTGGAGTTTTCGGAGATAAATTGATTAAGCTTTGCTAAAGGCTGAATATTTTTTCGATCAATAGATACATCTGGAATCCTCTCGAATATTTCTGGCCTTTTTAACTCGAATTTTTTATATGCATTAATAGATTTGAAAAATTGATCTGATTTAAGTAAAAGATCTTTAGGTTCTAATATTGGGCGTTCGGCATCATAAGCAAATAATCGAAAGCGTTTCTCAGTTTCTTGCCAAAAATGATTACATGCATGATCAAGGTTACCGTGCTTATAAATAATAGTGTTATCCGAGAAATAGCTAAAAATATCACTCATCTCATCGAAAAATAAAGGCATATACCATTCAATTCCACCTATAGGAATGCC
>RFPQ01000199.1 GCA_009926035.1 Betaproteobacteria bacterium | reverse complement strand
TTGAATAGCGTCTTTAATTTCATGAACTCTTTGGGATACCGGTAAGGTTTCTGGAAACTCTATAGGCAAGAGACTTTCGAACCGAGCCTGTCTTGATGCTTCAATCGCTAAATGTTGATCTTTCTTTTTTAATGTTTCATTCACAATTTAAAAATTATTGCTTCACGCAATCTTCAAATCCTGAATTACCGCCTTTAAATAGAGGTTCAAAATAAAACTTATGAAATTGCCATTGGCCTTTTGCATTTTTACTAAACTGTGAAATACCTGTACCAAAATCATGGGTCGATTGGTTTTCTAATGCAAAATGCATAGCCGCACTTAAACCATTCGCTGCCATATGGCCGGGATACTTTCCAAAACCAGGTACCTCAAGTAAAAAATCATAACTTCCATATTGAGCTTGGCTATGCTCTTTTTTTAACTTCAATGTCACTTTGCCTTTGTATTCACCTTCATGCATATCAAGGCCGGTACATTGATAAACACCTGTGAAATCAGGTCCTGTAAATGCAGGGATTTTGTGTGCTGCAAAACTGAGGGATGTGACAAATAAAAAAATAAAACTTAGAACAAAACGCATAAAGCTCTCCTTTTTTTCTAAATGATAGGTAAAAATCTAGACTTTAAAGATTCTAGATGGCATGTTTTTAAAATTTCTTCTAATCGCTCTAAGGCAATTTTTTTAGGCTGATGAATATTTTCAGCCAAGATAAGCTCATTCTTCATAGAATGTTCCCAACCTACTAATTCTGTCACTGTAACCTTATAGCCCATCCCTTCAAGCAATAAGCATCTTAATACATTCGTGAGATGACTTCCAAATTCTCTTGTATGAATCGGATGTCGCCATAATTCAGATAATGTATATTTTAATTGATCTGATTTTTCAGATCGTAAAGTTTTTGAAACTTCTGCCTGACAACATGGAATAAGGACAATATATTGTGCTTTCTTTTTAAGTCCAAAAAGAATTGCATCATCGGTGGCGTTGTCACATGCGTGGAGCGCTGTCACCATATCCACTTTATTCGGAAGGTTCGAATCTTCTAATGAGTTTTTTATATCTGATGCAAAGAAATGCATACGGTCAAATTTTAAAGTATCAGCCAAAGCTTTAGCTTTCTCAATAAGCTCTGGCCGGTGTTCAATCGCGAAGAGTGTCCCACCTTTATCTTTTAAAAAAAGATCGTACAAGATAAAGCCCAGGTAAGACTTGCCAGCGCCATGGTCCACCAAAGTAAACTGAAGATTGGTAGCTAACGCTTTTTCAAGATAGGGTTCAATCAACTGATAGAGATGATAAACCTGTTTGAGTTTACGCCTTGAATCCTGATTCATTCGACCATCGCGCGTGAGAATATGCAGCGCCTTCAAAAGCTCGATAGATTGCTGGGGTTTAATGTCTTTTAAATCTTCCATAACTTGATCAGTTTAACGTATACGTGTTCACTTATGACAGAGTAAAATGGTGCTGTATAAATGAAAAATCAATTATGAGTATTCAGTGGTTTCCAGGACACATGGTGGCAGCTCAAAAAAAAGCTGCTGAAACCATGGAATTTACCGATGTAGTCATCGAAGTATTAGATGCGAGGATTCCGGGTGCGTCCCAGAACCCAATGATTAAAGAGCTTGGTGCGGCTCGACAACGAGCACATCTTAAGATACTTAACAAATCTGATTTAGCAGACCCAAACATTACTGACCAATGGATCCAGCACTTCAACAAAATACCCCAAACAAAAGCGGTTGCCATCTCGTGCAAAAAAGTGAATGAACCAAAAAAAATACTAGCGCTTTGTAAAGCATTAGCGCCTCATCGAGGCGACACTCTCAAGCCACTTCGTATGATGATTATGGGTGTGCCTAACGTTGGCAAATCGACACTTATGAATGCCATTCTGAATCGTCGAATTGCCAAAGTCGGTGATGAGCCTGCTATCACCAAACAACAACAACGACATCAAATTAACGACCACATGATACTCATCGACACGCCTGGCATGATGTGGCCAAAAATTCGCTACCCCTCTGATG
>RFPQ01000198.1 GCA_009926035.1 Betaproteobacteria bacterium | reverse complement strand
AGCATTCCACCTTTTTCGATATTGAAAGTACCTTCGTAATTGTAGACAGGTTCTTTTTTGCTGCTGCAAGAGGTCAGGTTGATTAATAAAAATAATAAGAATATATATTTTAAAAACATAAATTTTATCAGTTAATTGTTTCTTTTGATCTGAAGGGTAGATCCAATTTGAATCTCTGATGCAGCAATTTGATTGATATCTTTTAATTCATCAACGGATATTCCATATTTTTTAGCAATTTTTGTAAGCGTATCCCCAGGTTTAACTTTATGTTTATTAGGTATTACCGAACTTTCAGTAGTAATATTTTTTTGGTTTTTTGATTCATCAATATCTTGATTTGCATTTGTCTCCGTACCTTCCTTTTTTGCCACCAGCACAATTGTAGAAGGCTTAATTAATTTTTGTGGATTTAAGTCATTTGCCTTAATGAGGTCACTCTCTTCCATATCAAATTTATTCGCTATTGCTTTTATTTTTTCATGACGTTTAGGTTGGTAAATATTCCATGAGACCAAAGGCTTTTCATTTTGACTAAGATTTTTCACAAAGGTATCCGCTGCATTTATAGGCAATATAAATTTTTGCGTTTTTTCATTTGTTCTAATCAGCGGTCTTCTATGTTCGGAATTTAAAAGTAAAAATTCGTCATAAGAAATTTCAGCAAGATTTGCAGCCAGATCCGCATCTATAATAGCTGGAGCTTCAACGTAGGTAAAATAGGGTTTATTAGGGATCGGATCTATATAAAGCCCGTATTGACTTGGATTCGCCACAATATTTTTTATAGCTTGCAGTTTTGGAACATAATCCTTTGTCTCAGCGGGTAGTTTAAGATTTGCATAGTCTGTTGGTAGGCCTCTCGCCTTATTTTTGGCTATGGCTCGGCTTACAGTCCCTTCTCCAGCATTATAGGCTGCTAATGCAAGATCCCAAGTGCCAAATAATGCATGAAGCTTTTGAAGGTAATCAAGAGCTGCATTTGTTGCATCTACTACATTACGTCTTTTATCTTGCCACCAGTCCTGTTTTAAGCCATAGAGTCTGCCTGTAGAGGGAATAAATTGCCAAATGCCTACAGCCTTACTTCTTGAATTTGCAATTGGGTTATACGCACTTTCTATCATAGGAAGAAGTGCTATTTCTGATGGCATACCTCTTTTTTCTACTTCACCTACGACATAGAATAGATATTTCTGACTTCGATCCATCATTCTTTCTATATATTCAGGCCGGGCTGAATACCATTTTTCATATTTTTGGGATCTTGAATTATTCTGATCTTTAATATCAAATCTAGAATAAATTCGCTGCCATAAATTAATTTCAGCCTTATTAGATTGAAAATTTTGAATCTTATTAGTTGAGCTGGTTGGGTTAAAATTTAAAGTGTTTAATTTGCTGATTTCTTGATCAAGAACATCATTATCTATAATGCTAATTTCTTCTCCTAGAATATTTCTTTCAGCTAAAGCACTTGTCATTATAGATATCAAGATACAAATAGAAACGAAGAGTTGTTTAGAGAGTGGCGTCATATCAATACTGATCTTTAAGATCTCTAAGCTTTTTGAATATTTCTAGAGAGTCACAATTTAAGAATGGATTTGTTCTTAACTCATCATCAAGCGAGGATGGAACAGTGATTTTTAGATTTGAAGTAAATGCACTTCTTAATTTTAGATTCATATCATGTGGCTTTAATGATAGAGCAAATGCAATATTTTTTTTAGTATATTCATGTGCACAATAGATTTTCGTCTCTTTTGGTAAGGTACTTATTTGTTTTAAAGAGTTATACATTTGCTCATGAGTTCCATCGAATATTCTGCCGCATCCACAAGCAAAAAGGGTATCGCCACAGAAAAGGTTTTTCATATCGTAATATGCAATATGACCTTGAGTATGCCCAGGAATTTCAATTATTTTATAGTTTATTTGAAGCTCAGGAATATTAATTTCATCGTCGTTCTTAAGTCCTGTATTGACAAAATCGTATTTATCTTTTTGAGGGGCAAAAATTTTAATATTCGGATATTTTTTGTGAAGCTCCAAAAC
>RFPQ01000197.1 GCA_009926035.1 Betaproteobacteria bacterium | reverse complement strand
TCAGACAAAGCGACCGGGGAGTCTTATGCTGATTTAAGTCAACATGGAGATAGAGCTCTTTTAGCTAAGGGCGGTAAGGGCGGGTTAGGCAATATTCATTTTAAGTCGAGTATTAATCGAGCGCCACGACAATGCACTAAAGGTGAGCCCGGGGAGGAATTTGAACTTTACCTTGAGCTTAAAGTGTTAGCTGATGTCGGCCTTTTAGGCATGCCAAATGCAGGCAAATCTACTTTTATAAGATCGGTGTCGGCCGCAAAACCAAAAGTAGCCGACTATCCCTTTACAACATTACATCCTAATTTAGGCGTGGTAAGAGTAGGAGAGAATCAGAGTTTTGTGATTGCTGATATTCCCGGTTTGATTGAAGGTGCATCAGAAGGGGCTGGATTAGGACACCAATTTTTAAGACATCTTGCGAGAACTACATTACTCTTACATTTAGTCGACATTGCACCCTTTGATCCTTCAATCAATCCTATAGATGAAGCGCGAGCTATCGTGAATGAGCTAAAGAAATATGACGAACTCTTATACCAAAAACCACGTTGGCTAGTATTAAATAAAATTGACATGGTGGAAGATGTTGCAGATAAAGTAAAAACATTTATAAAATCTTTTGGTTGGACGGGCCCTGTATATTCAATCTCGGCTATTAAAGGGATTGGTTGTAAAGAGCTTACATATGACATCATGACTTTTATAGAAGAAAATAAAAAAAATCAAAATGAAATCGTTATTAACGAATAGCAATCGCATTATTATTAAAGTGGGTTCCAGCTTAGTGACCAATCATGGTGAGGGGCTAGATCAAAAAGCTATTGCTTCGTGGGTAGAGCAGATTGCTCACCTCGTTAAATCAGGTAAAGAAATTGTTTTAGTGACGAGCGGTGCTGTGGCTGAGGGTATGCAAAGATTAGGTTGGAAAGCTAGACCTACTTTAATTAATGAATTACAAGCGGCCGCAGCTATAGGTCAAATGGGCCTAGTACAAATTTATGAAAAGAATTTTTCACAGCACGCATTAAAAGCCGCACAAATTTTATTGACGCATGATGATCTTGCAGATCGAAAAAGATATCTCAATGCACGATCTACATTAAACACTCTTTTAGAGCTTAAAGTCATTCCAATTATTAATGAAAACGATACAGTCGTTACAGATGAAATTCGTTTTGGTGATAATGATACATTGGCATCATTAGTTGCTAATTTGATTGAGGCAGATCTTTTAGTTATTTTGACTGATCAACCAGGATTATTTTCTGAGGACCCCAGAAATAATAAGGAAGCAAAGCTTATTCACTATGGCGTGGCAGGAGACTTATCTCTTGAAGCTATGGCTGGAGGCGCAGGCTCTTCAATAGGAACAGGCGGTATGCTGACAAAAGTTTTGGCAGCTAAACGCGCATCCAGAAGTGGTGCTCATACCATTATTGCATCAGGTAAAGAAGAGAATGTTTTGATTCGACTAAGCCAAGGCGAGATGATAGGTACTCATTTAGAAAGTAAACAATTAAAAGTTGCAGCAAGAAAACAATGGCTCGCCGATCATTTACAATTAAGGGGTAAATTAGTATTGGATCAAGGCGCTATTGAAGCGCTTAAAAAAGAAGGTAAGAGCTTACTCCCTATCGGCGTAACTAAAGTCGAAGGTGATTTCGATCGAGGCGAAGTGGTCGTTTGTGAAGATGCAGAAGGACGCGAAATTGCACGTGGACTTATTAATTACAATGCAACTGAAACAAAAAAAATTATGGGCAAGTCCACTAATGCGATAGAAAATTTATTAGGCTACATTGATCAGCCTTCTTTGATTCATCGAGATAATTTAATTTTACTTTAAGATTTTTAAAGGGAGTTTTACATGGCAGAAAATAAAAAACTTGTAGCCATCATCATGGGGTCAGATAGTGATTGGCCAGTCATGAAGTTTGCAGCACAAATGCTTGCAGATTTTGAAGTGCCCTATGAAGCTCAAGTGATTTCAGCCCATAGAACTCCAGACCTCATGTTTAAATTTGCTGAACATGCTGCAAAAGAAGGATATCAAATTATTATTGCAGGTGC
>RFPQ01000196.1 GCA_009926035.1 Betaproteobacteria bacterium | reverse complement strand
TCTTGCGTATCTAACGCAATCGAATGCTCTGCTGCCCCTTTGATACCAAAATCATTTGTAGTGCTTCCAACAGAGATAATTAATGTGTCATATTGAAAACTTCTTCTTGGAATAATTTCTTTGCCATCTTCATCTATATATGGCGCAATCGAAACTTCTTTTTTACGACGATTCAATCGATCCATGCGGCCTAAACGAAAACGAAAGTGATGCCAATGCGCTTGAGCCATATACTCCAATTCATGCTTGTCTGGGTTCATGCTCCCAGCAGCAATTTCATGAAGGAGCGGTTTCCATACATGTGTTTTTGTGCAATCAATGAGTGTAATTTCGGCTTTCTTCTTTTTTCCCAACGTATCCCCGAGTTTTGTTGCAAGCTCTAAACCTCCTGCACCGCCACCTACAATCACAATCTTATGCATCTTGCTTCCTTAAAAACAGACAATAAAAAACCACTGCTGCAATTATACAGGAGTGGTTTTATTATTTTTTTAGGAAACTAAATAAGGATTAGTTTTACTCGTTACCTGTAAGACCTGTTCCTTGAGTTCGAATCCAAGCAATAATCTTAAGAAGCTCATCTGGGGTCACACCATTTTTTGGATCTGTTGCATCCATAAGTCCGATTCCTTTAGCGCCCATACCGCCATTTGTTCCCGCCCAAACTGTTTCAAACATACCTTTGTTCGTAGCATCTTTTGGGTAGCGGAATGTGGGGCCAACTAATCCTGGACCAACTTGACCTTTTGCATCCCCACCATGACATTGCGTGCAAGAATATAAACCAAAAATCTTTTTACCCTTTGCAACTGCTTCGGCATTACCAACATAAGGATTTTTGCCAGTAGCTAGAAATTCTTTTGCTGCGGGTGTATCAAATAAACTTGGGTCAATTTTTAATGCGCTTCCATCTGTAGTTTTTACAAATGAAACGTCAGCAGATGCCACACCTGCAAATGCCATCATAGAAACTAAGAGCGATGACATAAGTACTTTTTTTACTAGCATAATTTCTCCTAAAAATTGTCTAAATTTTGGAGGATGTTTAATCCAAAATAAAAATTCTAAAAAGCGGTTTTAACTAACTAAAAATATAAAAACACAGAGTAATCTTACTCATTTTTTGTTCTAAAGTCACTCATTTCTGAGTGACTTTTTTAACTTTAATTTCCTATCTTATCCCCCAAAACAACGGGTTTGTGCGGGATACCATAGTCATCTAAAATCTTTAAAATTTTAGCCTGATTTCGATCCAACGCCCCTTGAATCATTTCCATGCGATCTTTATCTTTTTTACGAACAGCCACTGAAATATTCCACTCTTCTTTACCTTTCACATTTACTGATTTATATTCAGGTATAGGAACAACTACAAGAGGCTCTTTAGATTGTTTTGCATAGTATCCGCCAATTGGCCCCCATATGATTGCAACATCAATTTTACCTGCAACTAAATCATCAATCATATGTCCTGGCGATAAATTAAGATCTCTTTGTAATCGATAAGGGCGTGCGTTCGCCATAAGATCATGATCGCGTAATGGAATCGTCGGTGGGCTTTCACCCACAATACCTATAATGCCTTTCTTAAGATCTTCTGCATCCCAATCTTTGATATTGTAGTTACTTGATTTTCGATATACAAATACATAGCCAGAGCGGTAATAAGGCTTAGAAGTTCTTAATGTATCTACATCACTGCCCATACCAATAATGACGTCACAACGTTGCGCATTAATTGTATTTCTTAAATAGCCTTGACGATCAAGCCAAAATTCATAGGTTAATTCCTTGCCTAAATCTTTTGCTAAAACTTCTGCAATTTTATTTTCAAAACCCTCGCCTTTTTGATTTGAATAAGGAAGACTTTCAGGGTCAGCACATACTCTAAATTCTTTATCTGAAGGAATACGATATGGCATACCAGGTAGACCATCTTCACGATCTTGGCCTGCAGCAAAAACCGATCCGGCTTGAAGTGAATTTAAAACACATAAAGCTAATATTATTTTTTTAAGCATTCTTTTTCCTTGGCAATGAATAATCGTGAGTTCTATAAAAAAACACCCCGCT
>RFPQ01000195.1 GCA_009926035.1 Betaproteobacteria bacterium | reverse complement strand
AGCAGAACGTATTACTCAGTCACATGATGGAAAACTTACGATATCTAATCGACCCAAAAAAGGTCTTGAAGTTAAAATCACCTTACCTTTAGTAAGCGAAAGCTAATTAAACCAATTTAATTTTCTTCGAAGTTTAACAACATTACCAATAATAATAAGTGATGGTGATTTTAATTTTTCGCTTTTTACTTTTTGAACGATATTCAAAAGACTGCCTGTAACAACTTTTTGACTTGAGGTTGTCCCCTGTTCTACAACTGCAATCGGTAAATTTTTAGAAGCACCGTGTTTAATAAGTTGATCGCATATTTGCGAAAGCGCTAAAAGGCCCATATAAACCACTATTGTTTGATTAGGCTTTGCTAATGAATCCCATTCAAGCATCAGCTTTTCATCTTTCATATGGCCTGTAACAAAAGTACATGATTGCGCATAATCTCTATGTGTTAATGGAATGCCTGCGTAACTTGATACACCATTAGCTGCCGTAATTCCAGGTACAACTTGAAATGGAATTTTATGTTCCATAAGTATTTCTATTTCTTCTCCTCCCCTACCAAAAATAAAAGGATCACCACCTTTTAAACGCAAAACTCGCATACCTTTTTTTGCTAACTTCACAAGCAATTGATTAATTTTTTCTTGTGGCACAGTATGTCGATCTCTTTCTTTGCCAACATAAATAAGCTCGGCATCGCGCCTCACTAAATTTAAAACATCTTTACTAATCAATTTGTCATAAACACATACATCCGATCTCTGCATTAAATGAAGCGCTCTGAATGTAAGTAAATCCGGATCGCCCGGTCCGCCTCCAACCAAGAAAACTTCCCCTTGTTTCTTTTGTATTTCATTTTTTTTTACCAAGGCTATTAATTGCTGTGCAGTTAATTTCTTAGTTTGATTAAGAAACTGCCTTACTAGAGGATGATCAATAAAATTTTCCCAAAAAATTCTTCTTGACTGTGTTGTTTCATATCGATTTTTGATGCTATCTCTCATAGAGCCCATGACAGAAGCAAGCTTACTAAAGCTATGTGGAATCAAAGCTTCAATTTTTTCACGAACAAATTTGGCTAGAACAGGCGCATTCCCTTCACTGGAAATTGCAATCAATAATGGTGATCGATCTATGATTGATCCCATTGTGAAAGTACAGAGCGAAGGCTCATCAACCACATTTACAGGGATATTAAGTGCTTGAGCAGTTTTAGATACCAATAAATTAACTTTTTTATTATCGGTTGCTGCAACAACGAGCACAGGATTTGTTAAATCATTTCTCTCAAAAGACTTTATTTTGACGTGAATTTTTTTTAGCTTTTGATAGTTCTTTAATTCTTTACATAAGCTAGAAGCAATCACGGTAATTTTTGCATCGGCCTTAAGAAGCATTTCAACCTTTCTTAAAGCGACGTCACCTCCTCCTATTACCAATACGGGTTTTTGTATTAAATTAATAAAAATTGGGAAACTTTTCATAACATCATTTTACATGTTCATTGAAAGGTAAATCTTATCTAAAATGCAATAATTTACCTGTATTATTAATCACTTAAAGCCACTATACTTAACACAACCTAATTTTAATGCGCCACCTATTTCATTAGCTTTATGCTTAAAAAAGTTTTTATTAAAACGTTCGGCTGTCAAATGAATGAGTATGACTCATCCAAAATGCAGGATGTGTTAAATCAAACTCACGCTACTTCCAAGACAGAAAATCCGAAGGAAGCTGATCTTATTATCTTAAATACTTGCTCTGTCAGAGAAAAGGCTGAAGAAAAAATATACAGCCACCTTGGTGAATATGAAGCTCTTAAAAAAATTAATCCCAATTTACTTATTGCAATTGGAGGATGTGTTGCTAGCCAAGAAGGTGACAATATTCTTAAGCGAGCCCCTTTTGTAGATCTTATTTTTGGCCCACAAACCCTTCATCGATTACCAGATTTAGTAAACAAAAGAAAATCAGCTGGCTCATCACAAGTTGATATTTCCTTCCCTGAAATAGAAAAATTTGATCATCTTCCCGCTCCAAGCTTTTCAGGGGCTTCTGCTATGGTTTCAATTATTGA
>RFPQ01000194.1 GCA_009926035.1 Betaproteobacteria bacterium | reverse complement strand
TAGCGCAGCCTGGTAGCGTACTTGCATGGGGTGCAAGGGGTCGTGAGTTCGAATCTCACCGCTCCGACCAATTAAAGCGATGAATTAGTTTTCAAAAATAGATTTCTTAGCCTTATAATTTTCATACGTCTTTAAATCTAGGAACTCTTACTGGGTCAGTCATTATAAAAATCAATCAACCTTATCAAAATAAAACTTCATCGAAGCGTAATGGTTCGATATTAAATACGCTGTGGGTGAGTTTTTTCTTTATCGCTTTGTTAAGTGCATTATGGCGATGGGCTCACTTAAGCGACCTCGAAGTATTTGCTCGCATGGTAGACAGTCTTTTTTCTATGGCGAAATTATCCGTTGAAGTCATGATATTGCTTTTCGGAACGCTAACACTATGGTTGGGCTTTTTAAAAATTGCCGAACAAGCTGGTTTGGTTGAAAAAATTGCAGGTTGGCTTTCGCCATTATTTAGACGTCTTATGCCTGAGGTTCCTAAAAAGCATCCAGCAGTCGGTCTTATCACCATGAATTTTATTGCAAATGGATTAGGTCTTGATAATGCGGCGACACCTATTGGATTAAAAGCGATGCGATCCTTACAGTCACTTAATCCGACACCTAAGATTGCAAGCAATGCACAAATTTTATTTTTAGTGATGAACGCTTCTTCACTTACTTTGCTACCTGTATCAATCTTTATGTATCGTGCGCAACAAGGTGCTGTAGATCCCACCCTTGTATTTTTACCAATTCTTCTAGCGACAAGTGCATCTACGATAGCTGGATTTTTTTCTGTTGCATTTACTCAACGTATTAAAATGAATGATCCTGTTGTTTTAACTTGGATGCTAGCAATAGCGATTTTATTAAGTGCATTTATCTTTTTCTTAACTCACTTATCAGTCGGAGCATTAGGAGTATTTTCCTCTTTCTTGGGCAATGCTGTACTTTTTGGTTTGATTATTACTTTTCTCATAGTAGGTGTTTTAAAACGTGTACCAATTTATGAGTCATTTATTGAGGGTGCAAAAGAAGGTTTTGATGTATCAAAAAGTTTACTTCCTTATTTGATTGCAATGCTATGTGCAGTAGGTGTTCTTCGAGCATCGGGTGCGCTTGATGTCGTTTTAGATATGATTCGTTATTTAGCCGAAAGCTTTCACTGGGATACACGTTTTGTAGATGCATTACCTACGGCGCTTGTAAAGCCTTTCTCTGGAAGTGCAGCAAGAGCTATGTTGATTGATACTATGACAACTCACGGCGTAGATAGTTTTCCATCATTGTTAGCAGCTACCGTTCAAGGAAGTACTGAAACTACATTTTATGTTTTGGCTGTTTATTTCGGCGCTGTAAGTATTCAGCGCGCACGACATGCGGTGGCATGTGCATTATTTGCAGATCTTGTTGGGGTGTTAGCTTCTATTGCTGTTTGTTATTGGTTTTTTGGATAAACGTATTTTAATTTGGATTTGATATGGATGTATTCATGATAATTATGTATGGCGGCATTTTATTTTTAATTGCATCTTTTTCTTTTGCACTCATATCATGGAAGATTTATCAAAAGAACAAAAAAAGTAAGCAATTAAATAATTTGTATTGGGGGCGTGTTATTTCTGCAATACTTTTAACACCCTATGTATTTTTTCAGTATATATTTTCTGATTTAACTTACCTTCCGATCCGAATTGCTTTTTTATTTTTCTCTTTTTTCATTCTTTATCTTCTCGTTAAGCGTTGGGGTAAAGTTTCAGCATCAAGACGTAAATGATTACGATTAAATTAATTAAAGATTCTGATTTTAAGGTCACGGTCAAATTAAAATCCACCACACAACATGAGGTTCATGTTTCGAATGATTTCTATAATTCGCTAACGGATGGCAAGGTCTCTCTCGAGAATTTAATTCAAGCATCGTTTGAGTTTTTATTGGAGCGGGAATCGAATAACTCCATTCTTTCCCAGTTCGACTTAGAGGTAATTTCGCATTATTTTCCAGAGTACGAAAAAGAAATGAAGAGGCGGCTGAAGACCTAGCCTTTCGTATACAATGTTCATTCGATCAACCTGTTAAAGAGGTAA
>RFPQ01000193.1 GCA_009926035.1 Betaproteobacteria bacterium | reverse complement strand
TTTTAAACAACTCCAAGCACTATCAAGATCAATCATTTTTACTCGCGTCTGAGCAAATATCATAGGCTTATCACAACTTTTGATAATTACTTCACGAATGTATTCTGTTTCTTTTTCTGAGGCCAAACCTTCATAAATGACATCAACTTTGACATCGTTAAACTCTTTTTTTAATCGCTCCGTTAAAGAACTCTCTTCAGTAATCCACGAAAACTCATGTCCTTTAATTGTAGGTAATTTTAACCAAGTCATTTTATACTTTCACTCTTTCATTCGCATGGCTAAGCCAGCGTTTTAAATGAAGATGAGAAGCTTCAGGATAGTCCTCTAATAATTGATCGGCGATAGTTTTAGCTTCTTCTAATAATTTAAAATCACGATTGAGATTAGCAATGCGTAACATGGGCACCCCACTTTGTCGCACCCCTAGAAATTCTCCAGGGCCTCTTATGTTTAAATCTTCTTGAGCAATGATAAAACCATCTGTATTTTCAAAGATCACTTTAAGTCTTTGTCGAGCAAGCTCTGATAATTTTTTTTGAAACAATAAAATGCATGTACTTTTAAGTGAGCCACGTCCGACGCGCCCACGTAATTGATGTAATTGTGAGAGTCCCATGCGCTCAGCATTTTCAATTACCATCAATGTTGCATTGGGCACATCAACACCCACTTCAATCACTGTAGTTGCTACTAGCAATTGAATATTACCTTTCACAAAATCAGACATGATTTTTTGCTTTTCTAGGGATTTCATTCGCCCATGCACTAAACCTACTCTTAAATCTTTAAAATGAGATTGCATATTTGAGTATGTTTCTTCAGCAGTTTGAAGTTGCAATACTTCGCTTTCTTCAATTAAAGGGCACACCCAGTAGACTTGAGCACCAGCATGACATACCTCATGAACCCTCTTTAAAATCTCGTCGCGTCGATCCTCTGAAAAAAGTTTTGTCACAATCGCTTCGCGACCTTTGGGTAATTCATCAATCACTGATACATCAAGATCTGCAAAGTAACTCATCGAGAGCGTTCTGGGAATAGGTGTTGCACTCATCATAAGCTGATGAGGCTCAATCACCTTATTTAATTCACCTTTTTTTCTTAAGGCCAATCTCTGTTCAACGCCAAATCGGTGTTGTTCATCAATAATACTTAAACCTAATTTTTTAAATACCACATGTTCTTGAAAAAGAGCATGAGTGCCTACCACAATTTGAGCTTCGCCCGATTGCGTCATATCTAAAGAGATCTCACGATCTTTTTTGGATTGACTGCCTGTTAACCATGCGACTTTGATATTTAAAGGGGTCAGCCATTCATAAAGTTTATGATAATGTTGTTCCGCTAAGATTTCCGTAGGCGCCATAAAAGCAACCTGACTTCCATTCTCGATTACTTGAAGAGCAGCAATGGTTGCTACAACTGTTTTCCCACTTCCTACATCACCTTGTAATAATCTTTGCATGGGGTAGTTTTTCTCAAGGTCATTTTTAATTTCTTGAATCACTTTTTTTTGTGCTTCAGTTAATTCAAATTCAAGCTTATTGATAAAAATGTTTGTAAGTTTATTTGTCGGTTTGAATGGAGTCGCAGTAAGTGCACGTCTAATTAAATAATTAGACCTTAAAGATAATTGTTGTGCTAAAAATTCATCAAAGATGATTCTTTGATATGACATGCTAGAGAAGGCTTCGTGTTTTGCAGCTTCTTTAAAATCTTTTGGGTGATGAATGCTTTTTATACTCTCATAAAGATTTGGTAAGTGTAATTTTTCATACACTGACGGCAAAAATAGATCTTTTAAATAATTTTTTAGGTCGAAGTGATGAAATAATTTATCGATCGCATCTTTGACTGTTTTTTGTCCCACGCCTGCAACTAATGAATAAATCGGTGTAAGTGCGTCTGGTAATACATCATCCTCTTTTGTTAATTTACATTGAGGATGAATCATCTCGAAGGCAAATAGGTTATGGCGAGCTTCTCCTAAAATACGAATGCGATTACCTGCTTCAAACATCTTCATTTGACTTGGATAGAAATGTAAAAATCTAAGTTGTAGGCTACCAGATGTATCTTTG
>RFPQ01000192.1 GCA_009926035.1 Betaproteobacteria bacterium | reverse complement strand
GTTAATCCTACTAACTTTTTCATTACTTAATTTCCTCCTTCTGAGTTGATGTTAAAAAATTTATATAGGGATTATTTAAAGTTTTTCAAGACAAACTGATTAAAAAAAAGTTCCTATAGTAAACCCTTGAAATTTTATACAAGCATCCCCATTTTTCCGTCAAGTTCATAACGAACTACTCTATGCCTAATGGGTAGAGTTTGTTTAACTTGCTTATTTTAAGAAGGAGAATTTTATGAAAGTTTCATTTGGTCAACTTTATCCAACCACACTTGGATTTGAAAGAATGTTTAGAGATCTAGAAAGTATGCTGGATGGTAGCTTTGAATCTAGCAATGAGAAGTTTCCACCCCATAATATTATTAAATTAGATGAAGCCCGTTATGTGGTTGAGTTAGCTGTGGCTGGTTTCAATCAGGATGAGATTGATGTGACAGTGAATGAAGGTATTTTAGAAGTCACAGGTTCCAAGAAAGATGACGATAGCGAAGTTAATTACTTATACAAAGGTATTGGCACTCGATCATTCACCAAAATGATTCGTTTAGTCGATACTATAGAAGTCAAAGGCGCTGAATATAAAGATGGCATTCTAAGAATCGGTTTAGAGAATATTATTCCTGAATCTCAAAAACCGAAAAAAATTGAAATTTCATCTTTGCATCAGTTTACGCAGCCTAAAATTGAAGTAAAAGAAAAAGAAGTGAAAGCTGCTTAATCTAAGCATGCTTAAAAAAAGCCACTCATAGCAGTGGCTTTTTTATTTATCCGGGTTGTAGAGGGTTTGGTTCCGTCAAAATTAGCCTGGGTGGAATAGAGGTATGCTAGGAAGTATCATCAGTTTTAACTTATTAAAATCTTTAATGATTTTTTGCTTGACAAAAAGCGCTTTAAAAATACATGCTGTTATTAATATTTAATTATAAGAAAATAAATTAATGATTTTTAGAAAAAGATTTGCTCGTATTACATTTGTATTAGCATTAATTTCACTAGCATGGTTAATTTTAGGGATTTTTGAACTAGCCCCCCTGATACTCCATATACCTGGTGAAACAAATTTAAGAGCCCATGCTTCTGTAACCCTTTTATTCTTGCTTTTAGCTGCATGGGCTTTTTGGAATGAAAAATAGTAAAACCTTTCAATAATTAGGAGAACTTATGCTTAAAATGTCTGATATATGTATTTTGTTGTCTGTATTTGTGGCTTTTATTACTACAGCTTATTTGTGGTTTACTGGTCAACAGCAAGAGGGATTATTCACAGCTACTTGGATTCCTTCTATTTTATCCTTTGCAATATACTTTAAAGTTATTTCGAGAAAGGGATAATTATGACTAATCCAATATTATTTGGCACAGGCTTATTCTGTTTTTTGCTTGCAATTGTTGGTGTTGTTTTAACAGTTCAAGAATTTAAAAACATGGAATTAAAAGAAAAATTAAGAGACAAAAATAAATAATACGCGTTTGATTGAACCCGCTTTTCTAGAAAAGCGTATTACAGGTCGAGAATAGGAAGCGCAATAAAAACCGTCATGATAATTCATTGTTATCACTTTGGCTCTTTCCAGTTACCGTAAGATTTAAATCTTTCGATAACTTTTCCCATTTCCTCATCAGAGAGAATGACGGGAGATCCGATTTGAAGCGCATATGTGTATTGTTCACAAAGCCTTTCAACTTCATGACTGATATTTAATGCATCTTCAATATCGCGACCTATAACAATCATTCCATGATTAGCAAGTAAGCAAGACTTTCGATCATTCAATGCTACAAGGGCTGCATCTGAGAGTGCTTGAGTTCCAAAGAGCTCATATTTGGTACATCGAATTGAATTGCCCCCAGCTACAGCAATCATGTAATGAAAAGCCGGAATATCTTTTCTAAAAAGACTGAGCGTTGTAGCAAAGGTTGAGTGCGTATGAATCACTACATTCGCATCTTTTCGAGTCTTTAAAATATCATAATGAAAACGCCATTCACTTGAAGGTTCGCGTGGTGGTTTTTGGCTAGATTGTATCGTTCCCTTAAAATCCATATATACCATATCATCAATAGACATTGCTTTAGGATTGAGTCCTGAAGGGGTGATATAGAATCCATCACGATCACGAATACTACAGTTTCCAGA
>RFPQ01000191.1 GCA_009926035.1 Betaproteobacteria bacterium | reverse complement strand
TCATTGGAATGAGCCGCATGAAGCAGCATTATCAGTTTTGATTGACGGATTCAAAGACTTTGGTTTATGCCAAGGAAGCCATCAAGAAATTTATGAAACGGGTGCTTATAAAGAATTTTATATGCATAGAACTGGCCATTGGCTAGGTCTTGATGTTCATGATGCAGGGGACTATAAGACGTTCGCAAAAGAATGGAAGCAATTACAGCCAGGCATGTCTTTAACGGTAGAGCCGGGATGCTACATTAGACCATCCGCCAATATTCCAAAAGAATTTTGGAATATTGGAATAAGAATCGAAGATGATGTATTAGTTACTCAAAATGGATATGAAGTGCTTACAAAAGATAGTCCAAAAACTATAGAGTCGATTGAAGCTCTGATGGCAAAATGAAAGATCCAGGGTATGTCATAGTAGGAGCTGGCCCAGTTGGATTAGTTTTTTCACTCTTGCTTGCGCAGCAAAATCAAGATTCACATCTTTTGGAATCAAGAAGAAAAAATGATTCACATTCAGATAAGCGTGCATTAGCTCTTTCTTACGGTACAAAACTTATTCTTGAAAATCTTGGTATTTGGGAATCTTTAGAAAATAAAGTTAGTGAAATAAAAGATATTCATACAAGTCAAAAAAATAGTTTTGGACGCACTTTATTATCGGCTAGTCAATATAATTTGCCAGCTCTGGGCTATGTTATCTCTTATGGTCATTTATCAGAGGCGCTGGAAGAAGCAGCTAATCAATCTTCAAATATAAAGATCACTTATGAATTTGAAGTATCAGCCATTAAAAATGAAAAAGACACATCAATTTTATATGGAAGCAATGAAGATTTCCCCATAGAGGCGCCACTTTTAGTATTGGCTGATGGTGGAAAAAATACTACAGGTTTAATCAAAGGCCTCAAGAAAAAAGAAACCAGTTATAACCATACGGCACTTGTAACTAAAGTCACTCCTGAGATCCCCCCTAACAAAATTGCGTACGAAAGATTTACTTCCATGGGGCCTATTGCACTTTTGCCCAATGGACCCGAAGAATTTTCTCTGGTTTGGACTGGCAAAGATGGAGGTATTCAGGAGTTAGCTAAAACACCAAAAAATTTATTTTTGGAAAAATTACATGAACATTTTGGAGACAGGGTCGGTAAGTTTCTTGACTCTGATAAATTTATTACATTCCCGCTCAAGAAAATTGCTCTTGAAGACTTTCCAAAAACACACATGGTTGTTATTGGGAATTCTGCACAAACAATGCATCCAGTTGCAGGGCAGGGCTTTAATACTGGCATTAGAGATGCTTATGAATTATCAAAATTAATAAATGAATCTGAGCCTTCTCAGGTAGGATCTGATCGGTTTGTCAATCAATATTATTTGTTAAGAAAATCAGAAATAAAAAAGACACTTTTTTTTACAGATTCTTTAGTGAATATTTTTTCGAATGATTTAGTTGGTCTTTCCTTAACAAGGGGGGTTGGCTTATCTCTTTTAGATAATTTAATGCCCATTAAAAATTTTCTAGTAGATAAAATGAGTTTCGGAAAATGAATGAAAAATCAAGTGATGTATTGATTGTGGGTTCAGGTATCGTTGGCATGGCGACATTAGTGACCCTAGAAAAATATGCTATTAAGACAAGCCTACTATCCCATTCAAAAAATATGAAAAACAATTCACCTGATCCAAGATTTTATGCCATCACACCAGGCGTTAAAAAATGGCTAGAAAAAAATGGTATTTGTAATTTCTTATCTAAAGATTTAATGTCGCCTGTAAATAAAATTTTGGTCTATTCAAATAAAGAAAATACATCATTAAGTTTTGATGCATATGATGCTGGAATGAGTGAGCTTGCTTTTATTATCAATCATGATGATCTTGAGAAAGCTTTTATGAATCGAATAAGCAAAATTAGCTATGATGAAATTAAAATAGATGGCACTGAATCATTAAATATCGAAATGGATCATGTCGATCTTATGAATGAGAAAGGTCAAAAATATCAATTCAAATTGATCATCGGAGCTGATGGTTCTAATTCGTGGGTTCAAAGCCAATCAGCTATTGAATTTAAAACTAAAACATTTAATCAAACGGCCCTAGTATTTAATATTAAAAGTGCTAAAGCTCACCAAGGATGCGCTTATCAAAAATTCATGCAAGA
>RFPQ01000020.1 GCA_009926035.1 Betaproteobacteria bacterium | reverse complement strand
GTGAAATTCATCATCCAAGAATCAAAAGCAGATACTGTGATTTTTAATCACAATTTAAGTCCCTCACAAGAACGTAATTTAGAAAAATACTTTAGTACGCGCATTTTAGATCGTACTGCACTGATCTTATTTATTTTCGCAAAGCGTGCAAAAAGTCATGAGGGTAAACTTCAAGTCGAGTTAGCACAGCTTGATCACTTATCTACTCGCTTAATTAGAGGCTGGAGCCATTTAGAAAGACAAAAGGGTGGTATTGGTGTGAGAGGCGGCCCTGGTGAAAAGCAATTAGAACTTGATCGCCGAATGTTGAGGCTTCGAATAAAGCAGTTAAAAGAAAAACTCGATAAATTAAAACGACAACGCACCATGCAACGAAAAAAAAGAAGTCGTTCGAGTGTGCTTAATATTTCAATCGTAGGCTATACCAACGCAGGTAAATCGACACTCTTTAATCAACTCACGCGTGCCGATACCTTAGCAATGAATCAGCTTTTTGCAACACTTGATACAACTTCAAGAAAGCTCTTTATTGAAGAGGGGGTGGAATGTGTTGTCTCTGATACCGTCGGTTTTATTAAATCACTTCCTACGACACTCATCGAAGCTTTCAAATCAACACTAGAAGAATCAAGAGAGGCTGATTTATTACTTCATGTCGTCAATATGGCTAACCCCAATCATCATGAGCAAATCATCGCAGTCAATAAGATATTAGAGGAAATCAAAGCCTCCTCTATACCTCAAATTCTTGTTTTAAATCAAATTGATAGGCTTGATATAAAGGCAAATCATGAAAGGGATGAATATGGTAGAATTTCATCTATTCAGTTATCTGCGAAGACAGGTGAGGGGATTGAACTTTTAAAAGAAGCTATCCTCGAAATCTATGAAGCAAGCCAAATAACAAATATCGAGAAATTTGAAGATACCCCATTAAACAATACATAGTTAGTAGACATATATGGCAAAAAATCCTGAACAAAATAATAACCAAGATCAAGGACCTCCTGATTTAGATGAGCTTCTAAATGATTTGGGTAAAAAAATAGGCCGACTTTTTGGGAGAAAAGAAAGCGCTCAAAAGAATTCCAAGCCGAATAATGGAAGCTCACAATCCGAAGTGCCTCAAGATCAATTACCGGTGACAACGATTGTGCTTGTTATTGCTTTAATTTGGGCTGCAACAGGATTCTATATTGTGGATCAGGGCTCTCGCGGTGTAGTACTTAGATTTGGAAAGAATACTGAAGTCACTATGCCAGGGCCGAGATGGCACATTCCTTTTCCTGTTGAATCAGTAGAAGTCGTTAATTTAGAACAAGTTCGAACGCTTGAGGTGGGTTATCGCTCGTCCGGCAATAGTGTCGCAAGATCTAAAGAGCTGAGAGAATCATTGATGCTCACCGATGATGAGAATATTATTGATCTTCAATTCGCAGTGCAATATAACCTAAAGTCAGCTGAAAATTTTCTATTCAATAACCGTTCTGCAGATGCTTCAGTGAGGGGAGCTGCTGAAAGTGCAATTCGAGAAATCGTGGGCAAAAGTAAAATGGATTTTGCTTTGTATGAAGGTCGCGAAGAGATTGCTGTGAAAGCTAAAAAATTAATGCAGGAAATATTGGATCGCTATAACACGGGCATTAATGTTACGAGCGTGACCATGCAAAATGCGCAACCACCAGAACAAGTTCAAGCTTCATTTGACGATGCAGTGAAGGCTAAGCAAGATTTAGAACGTCAAAAAAATGAAGGTCAAGCCTATGCTAACGATATTATTCCAAAAGCGAAGGGTGCAGCATCAAGATTAACCTCTGAGGCGCAAGGCTATCGCGTGAAAGTAGAAAGTGAAGCTAAAGGTAATGCGAGTCGTTTTGAACAAATATTGACGCAATACAATCGCGCACCTGAAGTGATGCGAGACCGTATTTATATCGAAGCACAGGAGCAAATCTTATCGAATATTTCTAAGGTGATTGTGGATCAAAAAAATTCAAATAGTCTTTTGTACCTGCCCTTAGATAAATTAATCCAGCAAATATCACCAAGTTCTAAAGAAAATATATCTTCCACAATTAATGTCTCACCTCAAGTGGATATGAATCAAACATCTCTTCAAAACCTTGAAAGATCGAGAGATGCATTTAAATCGAGAGAACGTGAAGTAAGGTAATCATTATGAAAAAAATAACGTATGTAGCAGTTGGCTTTTTTATCGCAATCATGATGCTTGCAGCATCGACTTTTACAGTCGATCAAAGAGAGCACGCTATTGTTTTTAGACTGGGTGAAATTGTCTCCATTAAAAAAGAGCCGGGACTTTATTTCAAAACACCTTTGATTGAGAATGTCCGGTTTTTTGATAACCGTATTTTGACGCTCAATGTTCAAGAAGCTGATCGTTTTATTACAAGTGAAAAGAAAAATGTTCTGGTAGATTCATTTATCAAATGGAAAATCATTGACCCTGCGAAATATTATGTCTCAGTCAAAGGAGATGAGGTTCAAGCAGAGAGAAGAATTTCACAAACAGTGAATGATGGCTTGCGCGCTGAGTTTGGTAAAAGAACAATTCATGATGTAGTTTCAGGAGAACGAACTGAGATTATGCAGATTTTAACTGAACGCGCTGATCGTGATTTACGCTCTCTTGGTATTCAAATTTTAGATGTACGTTTAAGACGCGTTGAC
Organism: Betaproteobacteria bacterium; assembly: GCA_009926035.1. Lineage (GTDB taxonomy): Bacteria > Pseudomonadota > Gammaproteobacteria > Burkholderiales > Methylophilaceae > Methylopumilus. The sequence goes on along the minus strand of RFPQ01000020.1, from coordinate 6,983 downwards.
CTTCCTAAAGAAGTGAGTGAATCAGTGTACCAACGTATGGATGCAGAACGTAAGTCCGTCGCTAATGAATTGCGTTCTCAAGGCTTTGCAGCTTCAGAAAAAATTCGTGCGGATGCTGAAAAACAGCGCGATATTATTATTGCCGAAGCTTATAAAGAAGCTCAAAAATTAAAAGGTGATGGAGACGCAAAAGCTGCAGAAATATATGCCAATGCCTATGGCAAGAATCCGGAGTTTTATGCTTTTTACCGAAGCATAGAAGCTTATAAAAATAGCTTTAAAGATAAAAGCGACGTGATGGTCCTTGATCCAACGTCTGACTTTTTAAAATACTTGCGAAGCTCAAAGAAGAAAAAAGAGTAAAAGATGAAAAATTGGCTTTTTTCATCTCTAGGATTGATGTTAGTCATAGAAGGTCTTATGCCTTTCTTTTTTCCTCAAGGCTGGCGTGATACTTTTAAAAAACTCATTACAATGAAAAGTGGTCAGATCCGTTTTATGGGTCTGGTGTCTTTTTTGTTAGGATTAATTTTCATATTCTTAGGCCGTTAATCGATGAATCAATGGACACTCCCAGATTATGTTGAAGACATGCTTCCTGATGAAGCTGTCTATCTCGAATCTTTAAGACGTTCTATTCTTGATCTCTATCATGCGCATGGTTATTTCTATGTGATTCCACCTATGTTGGAATACATCGAATCTTTAAACAGTAACGGTCAGGATATGGATCTTGATACATTTAAGGTTGTGGATCAGTTATCAGGCAGGCTCATGGGGGTTCGTGCTGATATCACACCTCAAGTGGCTCGCATCGATGCACATCTTATTCAAAATGATGAAGTAACTAGACTGTCTTACGCAGGTTCGGTATTAAGAACAAGGCCTGCAAGCTTTCTTCAATCAAGAGAGCCTTTCCAGATTGGAGCTGAGCTCTACGGATTTAAAGGCATTGAAGCTGATCTTGAAATTCAAACACTTTTAATTAAGACGCTTAATACGATTGGAATCAAACATGCCGCATTTGATTTTAATCATCTTGATATTTTTACCACTTTAATTGCTTCATCTAATATGGAGCGCGATCAACTCGATCGTTTATATCAGGCCATGCAGAAAAAAGATAAATCAGAAGTGGTTGATTTGACGAAATCAATGGATAAAAAAAATCGAGATGCAGTAATCGCACTAGTGAATCTTTATGGTGATGCAAATATCTTAAAAGAAGCTGAGAAAGTTTTGCCACAAGATAATACGATTAATAATGCACTGCAATTCCTAAAACAAATTGATAATGCCCTAAAAAATAATGCAATTAAAATTTCATATGATTTGAGTGATATTCGTGGTTATCAATATCATAATGGTTTGGTATTTTCAGTCTATGCAGACAATTGCTATTCACCAATTGCACTTGGCGGTCGCTACGACAATATTGGTGCCTCTTTTGGTCGTAATCGTCCTGCAACAGGGTTCACCATGGATTTAAAAAATATAGTCACTTTATTCCCTAATGGAAAGAAAGCGAAAGCTATTTTAGCGCCTCAAAATAATGATCCTGAATTACAAAAAGCGATTGAGTCTTTACGTCAAAAAGGTGAAATTGTTGCGATCGATTTATTTGGAAATATGAGAGCAGTCGAAAATAATTGTGATCGCATATTGATTCAAGACGCTTCTAAAGCGTGGAAAGTGAAAACGGTTTAATTAAAGATGTCAAAAAATTTAGTAGTCATTGGCACGCAATGGGGCGATGAAGGTAAAGGCAAGATTGTTGATTGGTTAACTGATCATGCTGAAGGGGTGGTTCGTTTTCAAGGTGGACACAATGCTGGACATACCTTAGTGATTGGCCAAGGCTCAAACCAAAAAGAATATAAATTAAATTTAGTACCCTCAGGTATCATTCGCAGCAATGTCGATTGTTTTATTGGTAATGGCGTTGTCCTCGATATTGAGCATTTACTCCATGAAATTAAAACGCTTGAAAAAGATAATATTGAAGTCAGTAACCGTCTATTTATAAGTCCGGGCTGCCCTTTAATCTTAAAACACCATGTTGCACTCGACCAAGCTCGGGAAGCGATGCGTGAATCGAAGATTGGTACGACGGGGAAGGGTATTGGCCCAGCATACGAAGATAAAGTCGCGCGTCGCTCACTGCGTCTCTATGACTTACTTAATCCAGGCTCATTTAAAAAGAAACTCATTGAAGTGGTGGATTACCATAATTTTGTCTTGCAGCATTATTTAAAAAAAGATCCGATTGATGTCAATGAACAATTCGATCTTTCAATGATGCATGCGGAGAAAATTAAACCGTATCTTGCCGACGTATCACAAAAACTTTATGAAGCGAACGCCAAGAATAAAAATTTATTGTTTGAAGGTGCGCAAGGTTCACTTTTAGATATTGATCATGGCACTTATCCTTATGTGACTTCATCAAATTGTGTATCAGGCCAGGCAGCAGCAGGCGCTGGTGTAGGCCCTCATATGTTGCATTATATTTTAGGCATAACAAAAGCTTATACCACACGCGTCGGAGGCGGCCCTTTTCCAAGTGAGCTGGATATTGAAACTGAAAATACACCTGGATATCAAATGTCAACAAAGGGTAAAGAAATTGGGACGGTCACTAAACGTAAAAGACGTTGTGGTTGGTTTGATGCTGCAGCATTAAAACGCTCTGCCATGATTAATAGTCTGACAGGTTTATGCATTACAAAGTTAGATGTATTAGATGGCATTAAAAAAATTGGGATATGTGTAGGCTACGAATTAGATGGTAAAAAAATTGATCTACTACCTTTAGGTGCCGATCAAGTGGAACGTTGTAAGCCAATACTGATTGAAGTCGATGGTTGGAGTGAAAATACCTTTGGTATTAAATCATGGGGTGCCTTACCTAAAAATGCGCAGCATTATCTCAAAACATTAGAAAAATTATGTGAAGTACCCATTCATGTGGTATCCACAGGCCCTGAGCGTGACGAAACGATTGTTCTTAAACATCCCTTCGATTAATACCTGATGGCAGATCCTCAAGTTCAGCATGTCAGCACGATTATTTCTGCTAAATGGATCTGTCCCGTTAGGCCGCATAATATAACACTAGAAGATCATTCGATCGTTATTGATCAGGATCGAATCATTGATATTATTGAGACAAAAAAAGTTGCCTCACTTTATCAAACTCAAGAGCACTTTCAGCTTCACCATCATATCGTGACTCCCGGCCTTATCAATGCACATACACATGCTGCAATGAATTTATTTAGAGGTTTTGCAGATGATCAACCACTTCATATATGGCTTAACGAATCTATTTGGCCCTTGGAAAAAAAATGGGTCACCCCTGATTTTGTATACGATGGCACATTAATTGCATGTGCTGAAATGTTAAAGAGTGGTGTAACGACATTCAATGAAATGTATTTTTATCCTGAAGCAGCATCGCGCGCAATTAAACAAAGTGGTATGAGAGCGAACATTGCGCTTTTTGTGATGGATTATCCATCGAATTACGCGAATGATGGGGAGGATTACTTGATGAAAGGGCTTGAGGCTAGAGATGGTTGGCGCGACGAAAGCCTTATTACATCAAGCTTAGCACCACATGCACCATATTCAGTCTCAGATAAGACACTCGATCAAGTTTTAACTTACGCCAATCAGCTCAATCTTACTATTCATATGCATGTGCATGAAACAGAAAATGAGATTCAAGAAAGTTTAAAACAATACCAATTAAGACCCATTGAAAGACTTCATCGTCTTGGCTTTTTGAGTCCACAATTCATGGCAGTCCATTCCGTTTATTTGAATGATGAGGATATAACAACGCTTTCAAAAGAATCTGTGTCAGTGATTCATTGCCCAACTTCAAACTTAAAATTAGGAAGTGGTATTGCAGATATAGAAATATTACAAAAAAATAATATTAATGTATGTATTGGCACAGATGGAAGTGCAAGTAATAATAGGCAAGATTTATTACATGATATGCAATTAGCGTCTTTACTTGCTAAAGGGCTCACAAAAAATCCTGCGACACTTAATGCTAGTACATCTTTAGAGATGATGACCATTAATGCTGCAAAAGCATTAGGCTTAGACGATCGCATCGGATCTATCGAAAAAGGTAAATATGCCGATTTGACTGTAATGTATCAACATTGCCCATATATGATCCGATGAGCCATTTAGTTTATGCAGCATCACGGGAAGAAGTCAGTCACGTCTGGGTAAATGGCATATTGCAATACGAGGAAGGGCACTTCGCATCCATGGATATTCAAGCATGTAAGGATATAGCGCTACGATGGCAACTCAAGCTAAAACAAAACATATAAACGTTTCACAAGAAGAAGTCGATAAATTTAATGAGCTCGCTCATAAATGGTGGGATGAGGGAAGTGAATTTAAACCTCTTCATCAGATCAACCCACTTCGTCTTAATTTTATTCACGAAAAAGTGAATTTAAAAAACAAAAAAGTACTCGATGTTGGCTGTGGTGGAGGCATTTTGTCCGAGTCCATGGCAAAACTGGGTGCGGATGTGACGGGTATTGATATGGGTGAAAAAGTGATTAACATTGCAAAGCTTCACGCACTTCAATCTAAACTCGATATTGATTATCAATGTACTTCATTGGAAGTCTTAGCTTCACAAGATGGCCCGTTATTTGATGTCATCACATGTATGGAAATGCTAGAGCATGTGCCAGAGCCATCAAGCATTGTGTCTTTATGTGCAAAAATTTTAAAACCGGGCGGTACACTTTTTATGTCAACGATTAATCGTAATGTTAAGGCCTACTTATTTGCTGTGATTGGTGCCGAATATATTCTTAAGTTATTGCCACGTGGCACACACGACTATGAAAAATTTATTAAACCTTCCGAGTTGATTGCATGGTGCCGAAATGAAAATTTAAATATAAAAACACTAACGGGTATGACTTATAACCCCATCACAGATGTCTACAAATTAGGAGATGATGTCTCAGTCAATTATCTAATTGAAGTGACTAAAGATTAATCATGAAGGCTGTTCTTTTCGACCTAGACGGTACATTGATAGATAGTGCACCGCAACTTGTAGGAGCCCTTAATGAATTAAGACAAAAATATGATTTACCACCCATTCCCTTTTTAAAAGGTCGGCCCTTTGCTTCTCATGGTGCTGCAGGGCTTCTTAGAGCTGGGTTTGATATGGATAAAAATGATCCTTTATTTAATGCACGCATTGAAGAATTTTTAGACATTTATAAAGAAATATATAATCAAGATGTGCAATGCATGGATGGTGTAGAAGCATTAATTCAAAATTTAAATCTTAAAAAAATCCCTTGGGGTATCGTGACCAATAAAGCAAGCAAATTTTCAGTCCCCATTGTAACTTCACATCCTGTTTTGAAATATGCGCAATGTCTTATCTCAGGAGATGATGTCAATATGTCAAAACCTTCTCCTGAAGGTCTTATTAAAGCTGCATCGATGATATCAATTCAACCATCTGAAGTCATTTATTTGGGAGATGATAGACGTGATGTTATTGCAGCAAATGATGCAGGCATGATTAGTATGATTGCACGTTATGGTTATTTAGAGGAGGGGGATGATGGTGAAAATTGGAATGCTCACCATATCATTGATAAGCCAGAAGATCTTTTGAATTATCTTTAGGTTTTAATCGTTTTTCTTTCAATCATGGCTTGAGCAAGTGTGCCGCTATCAATATATTCAATCTCGCCACCCATAGGTAAACCTCTTGCAATTCGACTTAATTTAATACCGCGTGATTTAAGAAGTTCAGTGACGTAATGAGCGGTAGCATCGCCACTTACTGTAAAGTTATTGGCCAAAATTACCTCTTTGACGATACCTGCATCGAGTCGTTTCAAAAGCCTGTCTAAATGAATATCTTTAGGTCCAATGCCATCTAATGGCGAAAGTTTGCCCATCAATATAAAATACATACCGTTATAAGAATGTGTTTGTTCTAACATCATAAGATCGCTTGGCATCTCAATCACGCAGAGAAGTGAAGGATCTCGTTCATGAGATGAGCAAAGTGAGCAGATTATTTCTTCAGAAAAATTATTACACTGAGAACAGTGCCCTACAAGTTCAATGGCATTGGCGATTGAACTTGAAAGAAGAGCTGCACCTTTTCTATCATGCTGTAAAAGATGATAAGCCATGCGTAAAGCTGATTTGGGGCCGATACCGGGTAAGCACCTTAAGGCGTCGACAAGTTGTTCAAGGGCTTCAGTATTTTTCATACAAACGAATTAGAAGGGTAATTTCATACCGGGTGGTAGCATATTGCCCATTTTGGCGTTCGTTGTATGTTCGATTTTTTGTAATGCATCTTTAAAAGCTACAATTAAAAGATCCTCTAACATTTCGTGATCGCTCATCACAGAGGGGTCAATAGAGATCTTTTTGATTTGATGTTTGCAAGAGATTGCGATCTTAACAAGCCCATTGCTAGCTAACCCCTCTACGTCAATTTGCCCAAGTTCATCTTGTGCTTTTTGCATATTAGCTTGCATCATTTGGGCTTGTTTCATTAAATTGCCCATGCCGCCTTTCATCATCTGAGTGCTCCTTATAAAAATTAATTGGGTTTAATGCTGGACGGAATAATTTCAGCATTAAATTCTGTAAGTAATGATTGTACGAATTGATCTTGAAGGATAGCTTCCTCCGTAGTTTTCATGAGTGTTGAACGTTCTTCTTGTTTTTGTTTGAGTGGTGAATTATTGGCACCTTTTTGTAAGATGACAAGTTTGATGCGTTGGTTAAAATGATCAGACAAGCTGGATTCTAATTTTTTTTGGTAGGTTTCATTAAGTAGATGTTTGTGCTCATCTGCAATAGATAAAATCATCTCGTTATTTTTAAAGCTCACAAGTTCTGATTGTTGTGCAAGTGATTTCACTAATCCCAATTTCAATTGATCTACCAGCTCA
>RFPQ01000190.1 GCA_009926035.1 Betaproteobacteria bacterium | reverse complement strand
CATAAAATTAAAGCACGACTTTGATCATGGGATGCGATGAAAGTGATCGATAGATATCATCTAACTCAGGTTTATTTTTGACATAAACAAAGCAAGTGAGACTAATATAACGACCTTCACTACTGCCTTTCATCTCGATTGTACTCGGATCAAACTTTTCATTTTTTTGCTTGATGATTTCAATGACAGTGGATGTAAATTCATCATGAACTTCTCCCATCACCTTAATCGGAAAGTGACATGGAAACTCAATCAGTGTTTCTGATGGTATGTTTTGATCTGACACCTAATTTTTTTCTTTTACAAAAATACTAATTTTTACTTTTGATTTAATAAGTTCAGCGATATTGTTTGCTTCATCTTTAGAATTAAAAGGCCCTATGACTACATGAAATAAATCTTCTGAAAATTGTTTTTGTAATGGTGGCGTATTTTCTAACTTCATATCTGCAAGTTGCATTAATAAAAGATCTGCATTTTTTTCATTTTTAAAAGCCCCAGCTTGAATATAGAGAGGCTCTTTAATTGATACTGCTTCAGATGGCTTTATTTCTGGAGAAGCTATTTCTTGTTCCTTTATTTTTTCAGTGGTGACATCAGCTGTTTTTTTGAGTGCGTTAAATTGTCGTGGATCGATGAGTTCTACTTCTACCGGGCCACTTCCTTTATCAGACAGTCTTAATTTATAAGCGGCAGCATATGATAAATCAATCACACGATCTTTTTTAAACGGACCCCGATCGTTAACTCTGACAATTACACTTTTACCATTTTCAGTATTAGTCACTCTCACATAACAAGGAATAGGCAGCGTCGTATGTGCCCCACTCATACCATACATATCATAATTTTCACCAATGGAGGTTTTTTTACCGTGATAACGTTTGCCATACCATGAAGCAATACCTTTTTCTTTGTATGGATAAAAAGAAGTCATAGGGATATATTTATCAAGAGCAATATAGGGTTGATTAGCGCGCGAATGCAAGGGTTCTACTTTAGGTGTCGCATCAGGAATGGCATCAATATTTTCAGGAGGATTATCACCAGGACCATCATCAAGATAATATCCACCACCTTTTTTTACGGACTTTGTGATTACGGGATCATTTTTGAAGGAAGGCCCACTTGCACAACCTGTCATTATGGATATAAGTATTAGGAGGGAAAAAATTTTAACCATTAAGATGATCCCACTAGTTCTTTATGTGAATGCACGCTCATTAATATACCAAAACTTATCAAAATAATCGTCATCGATGTTCCACCAAAACTAATGAGTGGCAAAGGCACGCCGACCACAGGCATGACACCACTCACCATGGCGATATTGATAAAAATATAAGTAAAAAAAGTAAGTCCAATATTAGCTGCCAGAAGTCTAGTAAATGTATTTTTTGCTTGAGATGCAATCATGAGGCTTCGGCCAATAATGAATGCAAAAAGACCCAAGAGAAGAAGATTGCCTAACAGGCCAAATTCTTCGCTAAAGACTGCGAAAATAAAATCGGTCGTTCGTTCAGGTAAAAAATCAAGTTGACCTTGCGTACCATTAAGCCAGCCTTTACCAATAAGGCCACCTGAACCCATGGCAATCGAAGATTGAATAGTGTGATAGCCTGAACCCAAAGGGTCCTGACTTGGATCTAATAAAATGAGTAATCTATTTTTTTGGTAGTCATGTAAGTGAGTCCAAATAATAGGCGCCATAGAAAAAAGACTGATAGCACCGCCTACAATAAATTTCCAATTTAAGCCAGCCAAGAAAAGAATATAAAGTCCTGATGCAGTAATTAATAGCCCTGTGCCCAGATCAGGCTGATTGATGATCAGGATGACTGGAAAAATAAAAAAAAGAGAGGCGATGAAATAGTCAATCGCATGTCGTTTGTTTTCTCGCTTAGAAAGATACCAAGCCATAGCGATGGGAACAGCAATACGCATAATTTCAGAAGGCTGCATTTTAAAAAAACCTAAATTTAACCAGCGTTTAGCGCCATGACTCGATTGTCCAACAAACATGACAGCAAAAAGCAGTAACAAACCTACGATATAAATGGGTAATGCTAGTTTTTCATAATATTTAGGATGAATGTTCGCCGTGATCCAAAGCAATGAAAGTCCAAGACCAATATAAAGTAATTGATTAAGCACTAAAATAATATTTCGCCC
>RFPQ01000189.1 GCA_009926035.1 Betaproteobacteria bacterium | reverse complement strand
CTGCTGGAGTTGTCCACATAATATTCCCCTTTAATTAAAAAAATACTGCAAGTTAATTATGGGCTTTTTGCAATACAAAACCATCAGTAAAATCATTAAAATGGCAAATCAGTTTTATCTTCCGCGCCACCTTGTTTAGGTTGCGGTTCTCTCATTGTTACCCAGCCGTCAAAATTGACAGGAATAGATTCTATAAGAAGTGAAGTGCCGCCTTGTTTATTGCTCATAGCCACACCGACTTTAGTCCAACGAGCTTTTGTTTCACCATTAGCATTAGTGTATTCACCTGTTTTAGCGATTAAATCATGGGTTATTGCCATTTTTTATTTCCTTTAAGTTATTAACGATAGTTTCTATTTCAGACAGAAAAGCGATCACCGCATTCTGCATGTTATTAATATATTCATCATCTCGATAAATACGCTTTACGAATCCTTGCAAATGATCAGGCATATCAGGATCAAATGATATAAGGTCGCAAAATTCTTTTTCAGGCATGCAAGCTAATTGCCATTGCACCTGGTCATAATATTGTTCTAATTGTTTGCCGCCTGTTAGAATGTTATCTAGGTGGTTTTCAGGATTAGGTATCTTAATCTCAATTAAAGAATTAGTAGCTTCTACGATGCCGTCAGGGCTACATTGAGCGCCATCAATAGTAGGATGTAAAACAATGGCTACTTGATCCACAAAGGTATTATATTTAACTTCATACCAAGCCCTAGCCATTGGTTCTAAATCGATTCCTCGTTGCATTGCAGGCGTTTTATAGGTATCTAATTTTTTACCTGTCAATCGTTCCCTAATAAGCTCATTTTTATATTTGCGCTTAATTAAAGATTCAGCACCATTTCGACCTTCAGTCAATACATCAGAAACTCTTGAGCCACCAATCTTACCTATTCTTAAAGCCATCCATTCGAGACTGCCTTGTTCTATACCTTTTATTATTCTATCCATTTAAGTTTAAGTTCCTATAAGTTACGCCATCGTGCCATTGTTGATCGGTTGATTTTTCATAAAGCTCTATTACTTTTTCAGGGTAAAGCATTAAAGGCTTTTGATCTTTAAAGCAAAAAGCATATATTAAAGGACATTCTTTTGAATCAAACCATTCTAAAAAATGCGGTAGCAGTTTAATTTCACTTGCCTTTATATTAGCCGTTCCTTTAACCATAACTAACCCAGCCACACCTTTATTATTAATATAAAAATCAGGAAGATTTCTAATTAAAGGATTGAGGTTATAAAAGTTAGGAATAGGATCATTCTTTTCATCAAAACCTAATCGTCTATAAAAGTAACCTTTGCTTTTGCAATAAGCTTCAAATAATACTTCCGCTATATTGACTACATTATTTCGCTCTTTATATGAATAAGCGCCATTCATAGTCTAGGGCTTTTAATCTTGCCATATAAAGGTGCTAGTAAATATTTATCACCTAGCTCTCTTTTTAGCATTTCAATTTTTGTTCTGCGAGCTTCTATTTGTTCAATCTCTTCAAAAGTATATTTAAATTGAACGCCATAAAAATTACTGTTTTTTAATCCATCAATCATTATTTTCCCTCGCTTTCATCATTGAATCAGCCATTTTATATGCACAACTAGCTAACCATTCCTCATTGTTATCATCAAAGCATTCAAAGCCTTCGTCATACCAATCTTTCATAATTACAGGTAATGCTTTACCAGCAAAATAATCTCTTAAAGTCATTTCTGATGCAAATGTAATTGGCTCATAATTTTCATCACTACCGCCTAATGCCATCATGATAATTCCGCCTTTCTTTTATCTTTAGCTTCAATGACTAATTTAGATAAAGTGCGATCATTTTTAACTTCGCCCATCACAAAATTATAGTTAGCCTGGAGTTCCTCTAAAGTTTGTGATTGAGTAATTTTTTAAAGATAATCTGCGGCATTTAGAGCGGCTGATTGGCCATCATCATCATCAGCATAAACGGCGCACATAGCTGATAAGCTATAACGGCGAATATAACTAATAGCGCTTCCAAGTCCTTGCGGGTCTTGTTTTTGAATAGGACAGACGGCAGTATCCTCGATCCACTCCCCTGAACTATGGATTAAACGAGTTGTAAGATGTAGTTTATTGTCGTCTGAAGGGCTTAATGATTGAATTAAAGCTATGCCATTATCATTGAGTGGCTTTTTA
>RFPQ01000188.1 GCA_009926035.1 Betaproteobacteria bacterium | reverse complement strand
TGATGCTCTTTATTAATGCTGCAAACGCCAATACAGGGTGATTCAATCAAAATTATAAACTCTCTTTAGTTAGTCTAAAGTGCCGTGACATTGTTTATACTTTTTATTGCTTCCGCAGGGGCATGGATCATTTCTACCAACTTTAGGAAAAGTATTTGTTGCATCTTCTTTTTTTCTAGATGATTTTTTAATTTCATTTTTATTTTTTTCATCAATCTCGTTGACTTCAGCCTCATTCTTTATTTTTACAACCATAGTAATGCGAGTGACTTCAGTTTTGACTGTATCTAAAAGATATCCAAATAATTCAAATGCCTCTTTTTTATATTCTTGCTTAGGATTTTTTTGCGCATAAGAGCGTAAATGTATGCCTTGTCTTAAATGATCAAGAGATGACAAATGTTCCCTCCAATGGTGATCAATACTTTGTAACATCACTGTTTTTTCGAAACGCCGAATCGTATCTTTGCCAACTAAAGATTCTTTTTCCTGATATTGCTTATTAGCGAGGGTAATGACTCTCTCATAAATCTCTTCTATATCAATTTGAGGTTCTTTATCAACCCATGCTTTAATAGAAAGATTTAAACCATAATCAGAAACTAAAATTTTCTCTAAAGATGGAATATCCCACATATCTTCCATGCTGCCTGGAGGGATATGTCCTTGCATGAGATCACGAAGAACATCTGCTCTCATCGCAGCGATTGTTTCTGCCGTTTGATCAGAATCAAGCAATTCATTTCTTTGTTCATAAATTACTTTTCTTTGATCGTTTGCAACATCATCGTATTCAAGCAACTGTTTTCTAATGTCAAAATTACGCCCTTCCACTTTCCTTTGCGCATTTTCAATAGCTTTTGTTACCCATGAATGCTCAATAGCTTCACCTTCTGGCATCTTAAGCTTTTCCATAATAGCTGAGACGCGATCAGATGCAAAAATTCTTAATAATGAATCCTCTAGAGATAAATAGAATCGACTAGATCCTGGATCTCCCTGCCTACCTGCGCGGCCTCTGAGCTGATTGTCTACACGTCTTGATTCGTGTCTTTCAGTGCCAATAATATGAAGCCCGCCTGCCCTAACTACCAAGCCATTCTGCTCTTTCCATGCGTCTTTAAGCGCTTTAATTTCTTTTTCTTTTTTACTTTCAGTTAATTTGTCGTTTAATTTAATTTCATGAATATCAGCTTCAATACTTCCGCCTAGTACAATATCTGTTCCCCGGCCAGCCATATTAGTTGCGATAGTAATCATGCCTGGACGCCCTGCTTGCGCAATAATATGTGCTTCTTTTTCATGGTGTTTTGCATTCAATACCTGATGCTTTAATTTTGCTTTTGTAAGTAATGCAGAAATAAGCTCTGAATTTTCAATTGACGTAGTGCCTACCAAAACTGGCTGTTCGATTTTTTGACACGCTTTAATATCCTCGATCACTGCAGCATATCGCTCTTGAGAAGTGCGATACACTTTATCCATCATGTCTTTTCTTTGAGTCGTTCTGTGAGGGGGGATAATAATAGTTTCTAATCCGTAAATTTGACTAAATTCATAAGCCTCCGTATCAGCTGTACCCGTCATACCAGATAACTTTTGATACATCCTAAAATAATTTTGGAATGTAATAGAAGCGAGCGTTTGATTTTCTTTTTGTATTTCAACACCTTCTTTAGCCTCAACAGCTTGATGAATGCCTTCTGACCATCTGCGGCCCGGCATCATTCTTCCTGTAAACTCATCAACAATAATGATGCTGTTATCTCGCACCACATAATGCTGATCTTTATTGAAGAGGTTCCTTGCTTTTAATGAAGCGTTAATATGATGTACAAGTGAAATATTAGTTGCATCGTATAAGCTTGATTGTGCAGATAATAATCCTGCATTAATTAATAGCTGCTCTACATTCTCATGGCCACTTTCTGAAAGAACTACTTGATGTGCTTTTTCATCTACCCAGTAGTCGCCATTTTCTTCTTCAGTTTTTTGTCTTGAAAGTTTGGCTACTACTAAATTAATCTTTGTATAAAGATCGACGTTATCTTCAGCTTGTCCTGAAATAATGAGAGGTGTTCTTGCCTCATCAATTAAAATTGAGTCAACTTCATCAACCAAACCATAATGTAATTTTCTCTGGACACGCTCTTCTTTAGAGAAGATCATGTTGTCTCTTAA
>RFPQ01000187.1 GCA_009926035.1 Betaproteobacteria bacterium | reverse complement strand
GCGTGAATGATTCTTCCTGACTCAATGTCAGTAAAAGCCGACATATATTCATGCCCTTTTTTAATGGCAAATTCATCAAGGCTTATATATTTTACATCCTTAAGATCGATCTTTTTATAGAGCTTTTTGAGCTTCATTTTATGAATTCTTTTTACAACATTCCAACTGATTCCCAATAGTCGAGATACATCCTGAACTGTGCTCATAGAAAGCAAGTCAAAAGCAAACTGAATAAATGCGCGAGTCATTTGAGACTTTCCTTTCATAAAGGAAAGACGGGGCCACCACATGTGGCCGCAATCTACACATTTTAAACGATGAAGGATTACATCTAGAAAGCACTTTTTAGATCCGATTGGGATCATTCTGAAACGACGCTTTTTTTGACCTTTAAAATGTGAGTTTTTACTTGAGCAGTTAGGACAACGAATCTTTTGATACACCATCTCAGCAAAGTAGATGATGGATTTTTTTTCATATTGGGTGGATTTATACTGTACTCCTTTTATCCCATATGCATGATAGAGATTCGATGTAGACATAGATCAGCCTCCTTATGGTTGGTAGCCTAAGGTTCCTTTTCTATGTCTGCTCTTTAATATTCAAATTTAAACTTTATCTTTGCTCATATTTCCTGGAAAAATCTTCTTTATAAGCTTATAATTATCAATATCTTTTGATTTTACAATCATTTAAGCAGTTTCTCTATGAGAAGGTATTCATTTGTCGGATGAACCATAAAATTTATGGTTTTAGGCGCTACATGCTTTTAGCAGGCCCTGTTAACCCAAATTTCAAATGTCCTAATTTTCTCTAAATTCAAAAGTCCTAATTTCTCAGCCTAGGGCTTTAGGCTACTACCCCTTTCGAAGGGGAAGTAAGACCTAAAAGTATTTCTTTTTTGTTTTTAATATGCCCTTGATGGTCTCTCACCAAGAGTTCTTTATAGTCTAGTTCTTTACCTTGATACGTAATTTTGATGGCTCCTTGCAAGTCTTCAACAACATCCACTGCTGCGCCTCTTAGAGCATAACCCGCCTGCTCTGTTTGAATTTGCAAGATCCTTCCGCTGTAGCTCAGCTCAAGGTTCTTTGATAATTTTCTCTTTTCTTTATAGCAAAATACCCGATCTATTTCTTCCAGGTTACATGGCCTATGTCTATTGATTTCTTCTAAAGCTTTTATCGAAAAAAAGGCATTATGTTCTTTAATGTACTCTTCCAAGTAGAGATTGCCCTCTTCTACAGAATTTATGGCTCTTAGCCGCATTTCTTTAATGAGCCGATCTTGCAGAGTATTAAACATCCTCTCAACCCGTCCTTTAGCTTGAGGAGAATTAGCACATATAAGCTCAATATCGAGTTCTTTCAAAGCTCGTCCTACCTGTGTAAGACCTTCTTTTCTATAGCCCTCTTTATCGTTATTAACGCGAAAAACACTCAAACGATCAGAATAGAAACTAACCGGCTTACCATGCTTTCGTAGATACTCCTTAAATGCCTGAAAATATGCTGCTGTACTTTCGGAGGCTACAAAGCGTAAATGCATAATTTTGCTTGTTGCATCATCGATAAAACCCAGTAAGCAGCATTTAGGTCCTCGCCCTTCAAACCAGGCATGAGTACTGCCATCTAGTTGTATCAGTTCTCCTTCAGCAGGCCTGCGAAGACGTTGCTGATGTAATTTCAGGCGTTTTCTTTTTTTAGATTCCCATAGCCCTTCTTCCATCATGATTTTACGTACTGTCTCATGAGAGACTTTTATCTGCTCTACCTTGACAAGCTTTTGCCATACAAAGGTAGGCCCACAGTCTTTGTAAGTGCTTTTGAGCTTTTCTACGATACGTATCCTAACGCTCTCTTTCATCCGGCTATTACTTGGCCTGCCTCTTTTTTTAGAAGCCAAGGCTTGTGGGCCTTGCTCTTTGTACGCTTTCAGGAGCCTTCTAAAATGCCTATCACTTATGCCTAATAGTTCTGCAGCTTTCACTTGCTTTATGCTTTTTTCTTCTGTTTTTAAAATCAAATTGTAAAGGGTCAAATCTTTCTCAGTCATGTTAAATATTTTCTCCATAGCTCCCCCTAAGGCTGAGGAACATATTAGGACTTATTTACTTTGAGAAAATAGGACATTTCTACATTGGCGCTACACACAGCAGAAATAGCTAGCTAAAAATAGTATTGCAGGGCA
>RFPQ01000186.1 GCA_009926035.1 Betaproteobacteria bacterium | reverse complement strand
TCTCCTAAAATACGAATGCGATTACCTGCTTCAAACATCTTCATTTGACTTGGATAGAAATGTAAAAATCTAAGTTGTAGGCTACCAGATGTATCTTTGACTTGTACGATAAGCATTTTTTTGGGCTTATAGACAATTTCTGCGCGAATCACTTCTGCTTCTATTTGAGAAAGTACACCCATTTTAATATCACGAATGGATGTCACAATAGTTTCGTCAATATAACGAATAGGAAGATGCATCACTAAACTAAATACATCTTCAAGGCCCAATTTTTTGAGCTTATTTAATACTGAAGGAGTAAAAAGCTTAAGCTCGGCTAGAGAAGTCAGATTGAAATACTCTTAAGTAAAATAATTTAAAGAACAACGACACCATCAGCTTCGATAAGTGCATTTCTAGGAAGTGATGCAACACCTAACGCGGCTCTCGCTGGGTAAGGCTTTGTAAAATATTCGCCCATGATAGTATTGACCAAGGCAAAATGAGATAGATCGGTTAAGTAAATATTAATTTTTACGATGTCGCTTAACTGAGCTCCAGAAGCTTCAACAACTGATTTTAAATTTTTAAATACTTGATGAATTTGCGCTTCAATTCCTTCAACTAATTGCATTGATTGAGGATCAAGTGCAATTTGACCTGATAAATAAATAGTATTACCTATTTTGACAGCCTGAGAATAAGTCCCAATTGCTTCTGGTGCATTTTTAGTTTGAATAATTTCTTTTGTCATTTCTTCATTCTTTCTTTTTTAATAAGTTACTTAAAAATTTTTCATTTTGACACGACTAATTCTGGAGATATTAGTAATCTTTCTTAAGTTTCTCATCAGGTCTGCTAAGTGAATACGATTATGCACTTGCACAATAAAGTTTACATTTACAAAATGTCCCCCATCCGACTCCTCAACGTTCACATTATCAATATTTGAATCTGATTCTGCAATCACGGAAGAAATCTTAGCAAGCATACCGCGCTCATTTAATACCATAATTTGTAAATTGACCTTGAATAATCGATCTGGATTTGGGTCCCATTCAACATCAAGCCATTTATCAGGATCAAGTTTAAATTTTCTAATCGCTAAACAATCATGGGTATGAACCACAAGACCCTTGTCTTTATTAATAAATCCTAAAATAGGATCGCCTGGAATAGGGTGACAGCAACTTGCCAATTGAATTGCCATGCTCTCTGAGCCTTTAATGGTGATCACATCAAGCTGTTTATGTTTGCCTTTTTTATGACTGACGCCATCCATAAAACTAATAAGTTGGTGGGCTACCATGACATTCATACGCTTACCTAAACCAATCTCCGCCAAAATATCTTCTTTATTTTTAACACCATAATCACTGATTAATTTTTTCCAATGAGACTCTTTAATTGAAGATGGGTTGATATGAAGAGCTTTAAGCGCTTGATTAAGCATGCTCTCACCAAGTCTTGAAGATTCTTCTGACTCAATAGATTTCAAATATTGTCGAATATGCGACCTTGCTTTTCCAGTAATGACAAAATTTAACCATGCGGGATTAGGCTTGGCTAATGGCGCTGTAATAATTTCAATATGATCACCGTTATGCACTTCTGCGCGAAGCGGGACGAGTTCTTGATTGTATTTTGCTGCTACACAGCAATTACCGACATCACTATGCACTGCGTAAGCAAAATCAACTGCGGTCGAGCCTTTAGGAAGCGCTAAAATTTTCCCTTTAGGCGTAAATACATAAACTTCATCAGGAAAAAGATCAACTTTTAAATGCTCTAAAAATTCGAGCGAATCCGAACTATCGGATTGAATCTCTAAAAGACGTTTTAACCATTGATGGGTTTGTTGTTGAAGCTCTGTGAGATGTGCATCTTTTGTTTTATAAAGCCAATGTGCTGCAACACCAGCCTCAGCAAGTTTGTGCATTTTTTCACTACGAATTTGCACTTCAATGGGTGTTCCAAAAGGTCCAAATAAACTTGTATGCAAAGATTGGTAGCCATTAGCTTTAGGAATCGCAATGTAATCTTTAAATTTACCTGCAAGTGGTTTATAAAGTGCATGAAGAGCACCTAATGCTAAATAAGCATCATTTGCTTCTTTTACAATAATTCTAAATCCATAGATATCATTGATCTGTGCAAATGACATCCCTTTTTCACTCATCTTCTTATAAATACTATAAGTATTTTTTT
>RFPQ01000185.1 GCA_009926035.1 Betaproteobacteria bacterium | reverse complement strand
CGGTTTAAAAAATTATGCATGGAATTTTGATAAATCACCTGGTTTTCTTAGCATTTTATCGACCTCTCCTAGATGAAGTTCTTCTTGATAAATCATCTCGCGAGCATACTCTTCAAGCATGACAGATTCGTTCGTTACGATATTTAAGAGATTTTTATACGCATTGAGTGTATTTAATTCGTGAGCAAGAGATTCTCGCAAAATATCACCAATATCGTGGTTATGGGTTTCTAAGAGGGGCCCTATTGAAAGCGAGGGGTGACCACCTAAATGTGTAATGAGTTCACCTGCTTTGTCAGCATGTGCTAAAGACTCTGAGGCTTGCCCTCGAAGCCAAGATACGATAGGTATTCGATTGTAACCGTAGACCATTAATGCATAATGTGTATACCTTACAACACCCGCCAATTCAAACTCTAAAATCGTATTCAAAGCTTTATTAATTTCATTTGTTTTTTTGTTGTCCATGATAAGACTCCTCTTGTAATTATGATAAGTGGGTTTTGATTTAAATCGCTTGATGAGAAATATTTTACAGTATATGTGGGGTTATAGAGGATTTGGTTCTATCAAAATTAGAATCAGCAAAATTGGAATTTGCTAAAAAATCTTGGAAGAGGTTATTCTGAATTATGTATGATTTTTAGAATGTATAGGTTAATGTTGCTCTTGCAGTTAAAGGGTACCCATACATAATGTTATTGTTGTTATGAGCAGATTGATAGTAAGTTTTATCAAGTATATTTTCAATATTTAATTGAAGTTTAGTTTGCTTATTAATATTTGCAAATACCGCAGCATCCAATCGAGCGTAGCCAGGGAGATTTACTGCTGTAGATGAAGTTGGCGTAGCAGCATACATATCACTACGGCTAATAATACCGAGAGCTGCGCTCCAAGTTTCATTGAATTCATATTTGTTCCACAATGAGAATGTATGCTTTGGCACATGACCTAATAATGTGCCTGATGTAATTTGAGAACTTCCAGTCCCTTGCGTTTTTGTAATTTCAGCATCCTGATAAGTGTATCCACCGTACATACTGTATGCATCAAATAATTTTCCTGCAACACCTAATTCAAATCCTTTTGTAACTTGACCATCCACAATAATGATATTTGAAGAATTTGAAGGATCTGTAATTGCCATCTTAGATCTTTCTAAGCGATAAATAGCAGAGCTAATTGAAAAGCTCTGTAGCAAGTCATATTTCAACCCAAATTCAATGTTTGTAAATTTTTCTGGGTCAAATGATTTATTAGAAGATGTAAGGGAGGTTAATTGTTCGCCAGTTCTTGGAAGATAACTTAAGCTGTAGTTAGTATAAATAGAAACCGGTTCAATAGGCTTATAAACTAGTCCAACTCTTGGAGATAAAAATTGATCATTCACATTTGCGCTATTAGATGAATTTTTTATATCATTAAATTTGGTTTTAAATTTATCATAACGTAAGCCTGCGATAATTTGATATTGTTCATTCAAATATATCTGGTCTTGAATATATATGGCTTGATTGGAGATATCAGTGGATGTGTTTCGATCTCTAGAAGAATTGAATGCTAGCGATGCGAATGGACTCGAGGCTGCAATAGTAGAATTTGGAGTAGCCAATATTCTGTAATTTTCGTTTTCTTGAAATCCAATTTCCACACCCGCGAGAAGTCGATGAGATATTGAACCTGTTTTTAAGTTATAAGTTAAATCAGTTTGATTGAAAAAATTCTGTCTTTGAGTGTTGTCATAATACCCGTCAATAGTGACTGTTCCATCTGGCCTTACCTGGCTATTCGCATATACGTTTTGATAATATTTATCATAGTCAGAAAATCGTGTGTGATTTTTAAGGCTTAATCCATTATCAAAAGCATGCTCAATAATGGCATAGCCATTTTTAACTATGGCTTCATTTGGACTTTGTGACGCATTTCCAAAAAATGTTGAACGATTCGTAGCGTACGCATAACTATGTAATCCATTTGCAACAGAAGGTATGCCTCGATCACTCGTTCTTTTATCATTGAAATACTCCATACCCACAATTATTTTTGTTTTGTCTGAAGGTTTGAATGTGAAAGTAGGATTAATAGCTTTTCGTTCGCTTTCGACACCTTGTCTAAAGCTTCCTGAATCTTCAATCATTCCATTTATTCTTATGGCAAGAGAATTGGTTATAGCTTGATTAAAATCGATAGA
>RFPQ01000184.1 GCA_009926035.1 Betaproteobacteria bacterium | reverse complement strand
TGAAAAACTTTTTCTTAAAGGCGAAAAATGTTTTACTGACAAATGCGCTATTGAGAAGCGTAATTTTCCTCCTGGCCAACACGGACAAAGAAGAGCGAGTCGTTTATCAGATTACGGCGTTCAATTAAGAGAAAAACAAAAGCTCAGAAGAATTTATGGAATCTTAGAGGCGCAGTTTAGAAGTTACTATGCTGAAGCGGAGAGAAAAAAAGGCATTACCGGTGAAAATCTTTTACAGCTCTTAGAATGTAGATTAGATAACGTTGCTTATCGCATGGGCATTGGTGCTTCGCGCACAGAAGCGAGGCAAATCGTAAGACACAATAGTCTTTTAGTAAATGGTCAAAGAGTAAATATCCCTTCTTATCAAGTAAAGCCAGGTGATGTACTCTCAGTTGCAGAGGCATCTAAGCAACAATTAAGAATTAAAGGTTCGATTGAAGCTGCAGAACAAAGAGGCTTTCCAGAATGGATTGAGGTTGACGTAAAAGGCCTTAAAGGTACATTCAAAAATAAACCACTGCGTGATGATTTACCTGCAACAATCAATGAATCACTAGTTGTTGAGCTCTATTCAAAATAATTAAATAAGAATTATTGATAAGGATACATAATGCAAAATAGTCCTACAGAATATTTAAAACCAAGAATTGTAAATGTTGAAGTTATAAACCCAGTAAGAGCTCGCGTTACTTTAGAGCCTATGGAAAGGGGTTTTGGCTTTACTTTAGGTAATGCATTAAGACGTGTTTTATTGTCCTCAATTCCTGGCTATGCGATTACTGAAGTGAAAATTGATGGCGTAGTTCATGAATATTCAACTTTAGACGGCGTGCAAGAAGACGTAGTTGATATTCTCTTGAATTTAAAAGGTGTTGCATTAAAGCTACATAATAAATCTGAGACAATCCTTACGCTAAACAAAACTACTGAAGGCCCTGTAACGGCTGCTGATTTTGAAACAAATCATGATGCTGAAATTATTAACCCGAATCATTTGATTGCGCATCTTACAAAAGGTGGAAAATTAAATCTAGAAGTTAAGGTTGAAATGGGCAGAGGTTATCAACCTGTTCCGGCAAGAAGAAAATCGAATCAAGAAGATAAAACCTTAGGTTTTATTATGGTAGATGCTTCTTTCAGCCCAATCAATAAAGTAAGTTATTTTGTTGAAAGCGCTCGTGTAGAACAAAGAACAGACTTAGATAAATTAATCATGGACGTTGAAACTAATGGCGTTATTGATGCTGAACAAGCAATTAGAGACGCTGCTAGAATTTTAATGGGACAACTTTCTGTATTTGCAAACTTAGAAAGTGCTTTAACTGAAGTTGAAGTAAAGCAAGCGCCCCAAGTTGATCCAGTCTTATTAAGACCGGTTGACGATCTAGAGCTCACTGTAAGATCTGCAAACTGTTTAAAAGCAGAAAATATTTATTACATTGGCGATTTAATTCAACGAAGTGAAAATGAGCTTTTAAAAGCTCCAAATCTTGGAAGAAAATCACTTAATGAGATTAAGGATGTTCTTGCTTCAAAAGGTTTAACTTTGGGTATGAAACTAGAAAATTGGCCTCCAGCAGGTTTAGAAAAAGCGTAATTATTAAATAAGAAAAATTTGAGGGTAAGAGTATGCGTCACGCAAATGGTCATAGAAAACTAAACAGAACGAGCAGTCATCGACAAGCAATGTTGAGAAATATGGCTACCTCTTTGTTAAAAAATGAGATTATTAAAACTACATTACCTAAAGCTAAAGAGCTTAGGAAGGTGGCTGAACCTCTTATTACACTTGCAAAAAATGCAACTTTATCTAATAGACGTTTAGCTTTTAGTCGCTTAAGAGATAGAGATATTGTGACTAAATTATTTGCTGAATTAGGCCCGCGATATAACACAAGAAAAGGTGGCTATTTAAGAATATTAAAGTGTGGCTTCCGAGACGGAGATAATGCGCCTATGGCCTTTGTTGAGCTTGTAGATAGACCTATTGTAGAAGTTGCAGCGTCAGTTCCTAAAGAAGAAACTGTAGCAGAATAATAAATTATTCTCGTATTAATAAAAAAGCCAGCTAATGCTGGCTTTTTTATTTTATTGATTTAAAACTAAAAATTATTTAATTTTGGCTTCTTTATAAACGACATGTTTTCTGACCACAGGATCAAATTTTTTGATTTCCATTTTGTCAGGCATCGTTCTTTTATTTTTTGTTGTTGT
>RFPQ01000183.1 GCA_009926035.1 Betaproteobacteria bacterium | reverse complement strand
ATGTGATTATGGCTACTGATGGAACAAACTATGTTGCTTATGCATTCAATGGTCGAGTAGGTCAATTCCAAGTTGATCCTAACCCAACTGCTGAAGCTAAATGCATGTTTACTATTCATCCACGCGGTAACCAATACGGATGGTCTAACTCTTAATTAAGATAAGGAAAAGAAATGACAACACAAATCAAGAATAGCGATGATCTATTAAGTTATTTAGTGAGCCAAGCCAATTCAGGTCAAAAGAATTGGTTTGGTTTCGCTCAACAACGCTTAACAGGTATTGCATTAGCCCATGACATTGCTAAAAATCATGCGGACAAAATGACACCCGAACAAGCGGTGGATTATGCTATTAAACTTAATAATGCGATTTATCAAAAAATAATTAAGGCAGACTAATGAGCGTCAAATTTGCGGTCAATGGTTTAAAAGAAACTCTTGATGCATTTAAAGTATTTCAGGAGCAATTTGGCGACAAGGATGCAAAAAGCAAAGTATTAATACCAGCAGTTAGAGATGCCATGAAGCCTGTATTGGCTATGGCTAAAACATTATCACCTAAAGACACAGGCGCGTTAGATCGTTCTTTGTATATTACTGCAAGACGGCCTACTAGAAAAGATATGAAGTCAAGATATGTAACACCAAAAGATTCTGTTATATCGCTTGTTTCATCTCGACCAATTCCTAAAAAATTAAAGCAACAATTCCATGCTGAATATGGAAATTTAAAAGGAAGTGAATACAAAAAAGCCAAAAGAAAATTTTATGGCGAACAAGGTGTTATGCATGATGCAAGAGCTATTGCTAATGAGTTTGGAACTGCCAAAATGTCAGCTAAACCATTTATGCGTATATCACTAGAATCACAAGCGCAAGCAGTAGCGGCTAAATTAGGTTTAATTTTAAAAGAAAAAATGGAAGCGTATAAAGCAAAAAATTTAACAACATAAGGAAAAGATATGAGTAAATTAGGATCGGCTCTCGGTAAAAAATACGAGGAAAATAGATTATCGGTATTAACTAGGTCGTTTGAATTAGGCGATCATACATTTAAAGTAAGAGTGCCAAGCGTTCAAGAAATTGAAGCGATTTATAATTACTTTAAAAATCCTAATCTTGATAAAATTGAAGCTGAATATCAATTAATGATAAAAGCCTTTGAAAACCTTGAAGGTAAAGAAGGCGTAGAAGTTAAAGATAACGATTTTATTATTGACGGCAGATCAATAAGAGAAACTGCTACAAATAAACATATATTGCAACATAGAATAGTTGAATATATAAAATTTCTAATACCTGAAACAGGATCATTAGAAGATATAACTTATGAAGATGTAGAAGCTGAATTTCCATTGTCAGTTCAAATGACATTGGTTGAAAAAATTAATGAGGTTATTAGCCCTGACTATAAAGACATAAAGTCAAAGTAGTAAGCTCGTTAAGAACCCAAGTTCGGGCGGCTATGGTCTTTAACGGGCATACAATACAAGATATAGATGCGCTTGATGAAGCAACCATGAATGATATAACAGTCATGTATGCTGATGGGTTAGTTGGAAATAGAAGCTTATTAACTATGCAAGGAACTCTAATAGCTGGAGTTTTTAATTATTTAAGAGCAAGTAATAGCCAACCTTATACTCTAAAAAGCGTTTTAGGTAGTGCTTACGAATATTTTTATGGTATAGAAAAAGCTGATCCTAGCGAATCTTTATTAATGTTTATGTCGCAAGCACCTAACTTTAAAATGGACAGATTTAAAGGTAAATAATCATGGCAATTATTTCAAGGTTAGCGGTTTTACTTGGGTTAGATGCAGGCGAGTTTAATGCCAATCTAGGTAAGGCTAAAGACAAAGTAGAAGGCTTTAGCACAGGCGCAAAAGTATCTTTACTTGCGGTTGGAACTGCCTTTGCCGCTTCCGCTCGCGAAGCTATTAACTTTGCCGACAAAATAAACGATGTCGCTAAAGCTAATGAAATGTCTGTTCAATCTGTATTGCGTATGTCGCAAGCTTTATCAACTAATGGTGGTAACGCTGATGATGCAGGCAAACTTATGGCATCATTCGCTAATAAGATTGATGAAGCCGCTCAAGGTGGCGAAAAAGCACAAAAAGCATTTTTATCCATTGGCGTTTCTCTTAAAGATTTAAGACAGCTTTCCCCTCAAGAATTATTTGAAAAAACAATTACATCTTTAGCTGGTGTTGAAG
>RFPQ01000182.1 GCA_009926035.1 Betaproteobacteria bacterium | reverse complement strand
CCAATTTTTTCTCTAAATTCATTTGTCACTTTTTCTGCATAATCAATTTGCTCTTTAGTAGGCATTAATTGATTGCGATTCACAAGCGACCATCCATAATACTGTGTGTTAGCTAGCTCTACATAATCAGCACCTAGCGCTTCAGCCATATCTAATATTTCCTTGATATGTCCAATGTTATAGCGATGAATCACAACGTTAAGTACCATCGGATAACCATGACTCTTAATCATAGCAGCTACTTTTTTCTTTAACTCAAATGTTTTTGTGTTGGTAATAAAATTGTTAATTTCTTCAGTAATGTCATGCATGGAGAGTTGAATATGATCTAAACCGCCCTCTTTAAAAGCCTGAATTCTTTTTTCAGTTAAGCCAACACCTGATGTAATAAGATTACTGTAGTAACCTAATTTTTTTGCCTCCACCACGATTTCTTCAATGTCATCTCTAAGGAGTGGCTCGCCACCTGAAATACCCAATTGAAGTGCGCCTAATTTTCTTGCATCGCGTAAGACGTTAATCCATTGTTCAGTCGACAATTCATTTTGCGTATGTTTGTCGTAATCGGTAGGGTTATAACAAAATGCACAATGAAGTGGGCATCGATAGGTAACTTCAGCCAATAACCATAATGGCTGAGTATGTGTGACGGATGCTGCTACACCATTATTTTGTGTTGCCATCTTATTGTCCCCTTAATTAACTTTCTCAATCCACGCTTTATCTAAAGCAAATTGGATCATAGATAAAATATCTTTTTCAATACCTTCAACATCTTTAAATTTTCCTTTTAAAGAAGTGATTATTTGATCGACTGAGTTTTTTCCGTCGACTAAACTTAATACCTCACCTGCACTTCCATTTAACTTCACCATACCTTCAGGAAATAAAATGACATGCGATTGTTGCGCTTCTTCCCATTGAAATCGGTGATGGGCTGCAATTTTGAATATATCTTTCTGCTCAATCGTCATTTTTAGTATCTTGGTTGTCTTAAGTAATCACGATCTTCAACTTTAATATTAGAAGATGCGAGCATAATGGAATCTGCAATTACCCATAGCACATCAAGTTTAAATTGAAGAATATCTAATGCACGCTCTTGCATTGCACGTGACTGACTAAAATAATCAAGTGTCACAGATAAGCCTTGCTCTACATCACGTCTTGCTTCTGTTAAACGTTTTTTAAAATAAGAGAGGCCTGATTCTTTAATCCAAGGATATACTTCTGGCCATGAACTAATACGTTGCTGATGAATATGTGGTGCGAATAATTCTGTGAGTGATGAGCAAACTGATTCTTGCCATGGTCTTTGTCTTGCAAAGTTAATATATGCATCGACTGCGAAACGGACTCCTGGGCTCACATGCTTTAGTGATGTCACATCTTCTCTAGTTAGGCCGACCGCTTCACCTAATTTGATCCAAGCCTCGATACCACCTTCAGCGCCATCAACACCATCATGATCTGTAATACGAACAATCCATTGTTTTCTTACTTCTTTATCAGGGCAGTTAGATAGAATCGCCGCGTCTTTTTGTGGAATACCAATTTGATAATAAAAACGATTTAATACCCAACATTGTAACTGCTCTTTTGTCAATTTTCCTTCATACATCATTACATGAAAGGGATGATAGATATGATAACCCCGACCCTTTTCACGAAGCTTTTCTTCAAATTCTGATCTTGTCCAAATTTTATCCATAGCTAACGATTCCTTTTATAAAACAATATCCATACCATCATATGCGACTTCAATGCCATGTTCAGTTAAGATGGCACGCTCTTTTGAGTCTTCTCGCAAAATTGGGTTTGTATTATTAATATGTATAAGTACTTTCTTAGCGCGAGGATAACGATCTAATACTTCAATCATTCCCCCCTCACCCGATTGAGGATTATGGCCAATATCCCGGGCTTTCTTGGTCATTAAACCCATATCGATCATTTCTGTATTCGTCCAAAAAGTACCATCTACCATAATGCAATCTGCTTTTTCAAATAAAGGTGGTAAGTGTGATTCAATCTCGCCTAAGCCTGGTGCGTAAAATAATCGCTTTTGTGTTTTTTTGTCTTCGATCAACATGCCAATCGTGTCGCCTGGATGTGGATTATTTCGATGCGGAGAATAAGGAGGCGCTGCACTCTTTAGCGCAACTGCAGTAAATGTAAGATTTTCTATCAATGGTATTTCAAACGAAGTTTTACCATCGGTTG
>RFPQ01000181.1 GCA_009926035.1 Betaproteobacteria bacterium | reverse complement strand
ATGTTGATTGAGGGTCCATTTCCAGCGGATACCCTTTTTACTGAAAAATATATTAAAAAAGCTGACTGCTTTTTGGCGATGTATCATGATCAAGGCCTTGCGGTATTTAAACATGCTAACTTTGGCCTAGGTGTGAATGTGACGCTTGGTCTTCCCATTATCAGAACTTCAGTTGATCATGGAACCGCTATAGAACTTGCTGGAAAAGGAACGATAGACCCAAATAGCTTCTATAGTGCAATTGATTTGGCAATTGATTTAGCCCAAAAATCACACTCATGAAACATATTGCTAAGAAAAAATTTGGGCAAAATTTCCTCAAAGATACTTCGATTATTAATGCAATCATTCAATCGATCAACCCAGTTCCAGATGATCTACTAATTGAAATAGGGCCTGGACTTGGAGCACTTACAAAACCGCTCCTCGAAAAAACTAATCATCTTTTAGCTATTGAAGTTGATCGAGATATTGTAGCTTGGATGGAAAATGAATATTCAAAGAAAAATATCACCGTATTCAATGAGGATATTTTAAATTTTAACTTTGATCAGTTTGACCAGAAAGTGAGAATTGTGGGCAATTTACCTTACAATATTTCAACGCCTATTTTATTTAAATGCATTGATAACATTACAAACATAAAAGACCTTCACTTTATGTTGCAAAAAGAGGTTGTAGATCGCATGATCGCCGTTCCTTCATCTTCGGAATACGGAAGATTATCAGTGATGTTGCAATACTATTTTGTAATGGAGCATTTGGTGCATGTGCCCAAAGAATCATTTGACCCTGAACCTAAAGTTGAATCATCTTTCGTAAGGCTCATTCCTTATAAACATTATCCTTTTGTTGCAAATAATATAGAACAATTTGGAAGGATTGTTAAAGAAGCATTTTCACAAAGACGAAAAACAATTCGTAATACACTAAAATCATTTATAAGCGAAAATGACTTTCAAAAAATTGGTATAAATCCCCAGTTAAGAGCCGAAAATTTATCAGTATCAGATTTCGTAAAAATTTCAAATTATCTAGATTAATTTATACAGACTAATAGCCATGTGAAATGAACATCGGCTGATATAATTAAGGCTTAAGGAGAGATACATGAGAATTATTCTACTAGGAGCCCCAGGCGCGGGTAAGGGTACACAAGCCCAGATACTTAAAGACAAATTTAATATCCCGCAAATATCTACTGGCGACATGCTTCGTGCCGCTATTAAAGCAAATACAAAATTAGGTCTTGAAGCTAAGCAATTTATGGATAGTGGCGCACTTGTTCCAGACCAGCTCATTATTGAATTGGTTAAGGAACGCATTCAAAATGAAGATTGCAAACAAGGGTTCTTATTGGATGGTTTTCCTAGGACTATTCCACAAGCTGAAGCGATGAAACAAGCATCCATTTCGATAGATATCGTTATTGAAATTGATGTGCCAGATAATGTCATTGTCGAAAGATTGAGTGGTCGAAGAACCCATCTTGCATCTGGACGGATTTATCATATTCAAAACAATCCACCTAAAATTCAAGATAAAGATGACATTACAGGCGAGCCTCTTGTTCAAAGAGATGATGACAAAAAAGAGACGATTCTAAAACGTCTTGATGTTTATCACAGCCAAACAAAACCACTTGTTGATTATTATTCAAAATGGGCAGCTTCTGAAAATAAAGGGCTTCGTTATATAAAGATTAATGGCCTCGGAGATGTTAAAGATATTCAAAAAACAATTTTTGATCAAATTAACTAATTAACCTATGCAACTCACCTATCCTTTTAAAGAGATTGAAAAAAAGGTTCAATCCTATTGGGACAACAAGAATATATTCTCTGTTGCTGAGGACTCTAATAAACCAAAGTATTATTGCTTGTCCATGTTTCCCTATCCAAGTGGAAAGCTTCATATGGGGCATGTTAGAAATTATACGATCGGAGATGTATTAAGCCGCTTTCATCGTATGCTTGGTTTTAATGTACTACAGCCCATGGGTTGGGATGCTTTTGGCTTACCTGCAGAAAATGCAGCACTACAAAATAAATCAGCTCCTGCAACTTGGACATACAGCAATATTGATTATATGAAGCATCAGCTAAAGCAATTAGGTCTTGCTATTGACTGGAAAAGAGAAATTACAACATGCCGCCCAGAATATTATAAATGGGAGCAATGGTTATTCACTCAACTTTTTAAAAAGAAATTAATTTACAAAAAAATTTCTACTGT
>RFPQ01000019.1 GCA_009926035.1 Betaproteobacteria bacterium | reverse complement strand
TTTATTATGTTGAATTACAATAAATTTAGGCGGCTGCCTGCTTCCCTTGGCAACACCAAGAAAAGAACCCATTTTTAATTTTTCAATTTGATTCTGATCCAAAACATCAATTTTCATGCCATGTTCTTTTCCAATTTCTTGAGCTTTTT
Organism: Betaproteobacteria bacterium; assembly: GCA_009926035.1. Taxonomy (GTDB): domain Bacteria; phylum Pseudomonadota; class Gammaproteobacteria; order Burkholderiales; family Methylophilaceae; genus Methylopumilus. Next base: position 9,646 of record RFPQ01000019.1, on the reverse strand, counting down.
TGCCTAAATAAGTTGGTGTACAAATATTCGGCGGAAGATTGCCAAGTGTTTTAGTAAGCTCAATTCCCTTTGCTAGGGCAAATGATTTCTTTAAAGCCTCTTCTGCAATTTTTTGACTTTTCTTATCTACTACTACGAAAAAATCAAAAATCTTCTTGGTTTTTTTATTAACAGTTTTAAGCTCTGTAAATTCATAACTTGCATCCATAACTTCATTAATAAAATGCTCAACATTCCAGGCTATATCAGCTTCTTTAACTGAAGCGATTTGCAAAAGGGATATGACTAATTTCACATCCATTTTCTTAAGTGCATTAACCATAAATCTCACTGCGGCATGGTATTTTTTTCCATCGAACTCTTTTTCTTTGCCTAAGCCTATTAGAAGTATTTTTGGAATTTTTATGCCTGGAACGTTATATAAAATAAGGGAAGAACCAATTTTTCCGCTCATGTCTCCATGTTTCAATGCAGAGCCAATATGACCAATAGAGCTAGGACTTAAAGACAATTTGTCACAAACAACCGTGAGCGACTCATAAACTCCAATGACTAATACGTCAGAGCGTTGTTTTTCCAGCTGATCGGTTTTTATGCTAAATTTCATATATATTCCTTAAATATTCTCGAAAATTTAAAAAAAGCGGGAACTTCAATGTTATTTAAAACCTCGTTAAAAAAAGAACTGCTTCTTAATTCAATTACGGCACTTTTAATACTTATAAGTATAGTAATGGCCCAACGAATTTCATTCTATCTTAGATTTGCAGCTAAGGGAGCTATCCCAAATGATTCAATCATGACGATTATGGGTCTTAATATTATCAAATATTCACCCCTTCTATTATCTCTATCTGTTTTTTTAGCAGTTCTTCTTACACTTTCTCGATGGTACAGAGATCATGAAATGATTATCTGGCTTAGTTCGGGAATGAGTCTCACAAAAATTATCAAACCCATTGCTTCTTTTACATTGCCAGCAATTTGTATGATTGCTTTTCTTTCACTTTTTTTAAATCCATGGGCAGTCAGAACAGCTGACCAATTCAAGAGCCAACTAAAAAGTCGAGACGAATTGTCACGAGTTAATCCAGGGACATTTAAAGAATCAAAAAGTTCGGACCGTGTATTTTATATTGAAAGTTTTGATGAATTAGGCAGTGCTGTAAAAAATATTTTTGTTCAAACAAAGCACAATAACAAATTGGGTGTTGTGATTGCTAGCAATGGTCATCGAGAAATTTCCAGTAAAGGTGATAGTTATATTATTCTTGAAAAGGGACGAAGATATGAGGGTACTCCGAATACAAAAGAGTTTTCTACTACAGAATTTGATCAATATGGTATTTTGACAGCTCAACAACCTGTTGAACCCTATGAGGAAAGTATTGATAGCAAAAAAATTTCTGATGTCATCAAATCAAACACGTTAGCAGATCGACTAGAGCTTCAATGGAGGATTGCATCCCCCATATCATGCATTCTATTAGTATTTTTAGCTATTCCTCTAAGCTTTACAAATCCTCGTGCAGGAAGATCTCTTAATATTATTTTTGCTGTCTTAATTTTTATTATCTACAACAATCTTTTGGCTATTATGAATTCACTCATCATTTTGAAAAAAGTAAGTGTGGTCATCGGTTTCTGGCCAATTCATCTTATTTTTTTGTTCTCTGCTGTTTATTTTATTTATAGACGCTCAATCAATCAGCCGTTGTTGAATATAAAAAGTATCTTAAATACAAAATGAAGATTTTGTATCGATATCTTAATTTACAGTTTGTTATACCAATTTTCTTTATCATGATTGGGCTCATAGGAATATTATCTTTTTTTGATTTCCTTCAAGAAATAAATGATTTAGGTAAAGGAACATATAACTTGCTTAGTATTTTTAGTTATGTTGTTCTGAGTATTCCGGGACATGTTTATGAAATTGTGCCTATTGCAGTCCTGATTGGCTCTATGTATGCCATGGGACAGCTTTCTGAAAGTTCTGAATTGACTGTCATCCGTTCAAGCGGATACTCAATAAAACGTATAGCTTTTACACTATCATTTACGGGATTATTTTTTACTGTACTTACATTTGCTATAGGAGATCTTGTAACTCCACTTACAGAAAAAAGAGCACGAGAAATAAAAATTACAGCTAAAGACTCTATTGTGACTCAAGAATTCAGGTCTGGTTTGTGGATTAAAGATAGTAATAGCTTTATAAATGTTGAGCATGTTTTACCAGATACAAGCTTATCAAATCTACATATATATGAATTCGATAAGAGTTTTCATTTAAGAACAATTACAAAAGCTAAAAAAGGGACTTTTATAGAAACTGAATGGAAGCTTGATGATGTTGAACAAACAATTTTTAATCAGGATAAAGTTTCTACTAAATCACTCAAAAGTGCAAACTGGAAATCTCTTATTAGGCCTGAAATGATGAATGTTCTGCTTATCTCTCCGGAAAAAATGTCATCAATAGGCCTTATACATTTTATTAAATACCTAAAAAATAATAGGCAAAAAGTTTCTAAGTACGAAATTGCTTTATGGGAAAAATTAATTTATCCGCTGGCGTCTATTGCAATGGTATTTTTTGCGATACCATTCGGATTTTTTCAAGAGCGCTCAGGCGGCAAAAATACAAAGATATTTTTGGGCATTCTATTTGGTATTTTTTATCAGATTATGAACTCATCATTTAGATATATTGGTCTACTAAATGACTGGCATCCGCTATCTTGCGCAATATTACCAACACTCATTTTCTTTTCGATTGGGTTGATAATGATTTACAAAATCGAACATCAATAAAATAATAATTCAAAATTTGATCATGAAGATACAAATGTTTCTTATTGGTAAGTGCCCATAAAAATCCTACACCCACTATGAGAGCACTTAAACTTGCATAAATATAGCGTCTCCATGCTAATTTTTTTGTTAAAAGCCCTTGAGGAGATGTAATTTTTAATTTCCACACCATCATTGCTAGAGTCTGGCCTGACTTTGTCCAACAATAAGTTAAATAAACTCCAGAAATAAGCCACAAATAAATTTGAAGTATTAATCTTTGATACAGTCCAAAAAAACCATCAAAGAAAAATATAAAAATAAATCCTGCTATCATCCATATAGGCACGAGGGCAAATAATTCATAAACCAAAGAACCATAAACTCTAGTGAGCGGAGGATTTTTTATATTCACAAATAAAAACTAAATCAACTAAGTGCAAAATAAAGATATAAAGAATAAAAAATTCCGTTTATGCCAAGATGCCATACTTTTATATTTGATTTTTGAATAAGGACTCTAATCCATAAAGAAGAAAGAAGTGTTATAAGAATACATAAATACACTTCTTTTCTGGGCTCCCACGGCGTTAAAAGAATCCCTATTGCTGGAAGAAGTGTTCCTTGAAATACCATAGCGCCAGTTATATTTCCAAAAGCGAGGGTATCTTTACCTTTGCGTATCCAAAAAATACTATTCACTTTTTCTGGAAGCTCTGTTGCTATCGGAATAATTAACATAGATAAAATTAGAGCTGAAATTCCTAGAATAGATGAAGCTTCTTCAATTCCATGAATAAAACCCTTTGCTCCGAATATCAATAAGGCCAAGCCAACAAATAGCTGTATCGCAATAACTAGAAAGTTATTTGGGCATCCAATTCTTTCCATAAACATTGGACTTGATGATTCAGTAGCATGACCCTCATTCACAAGTTTTTTTGACGCTCTAATTGTCATTAAGATATAAATGAAATATGAAAAAACCATTAAAAAAGCTATCAGTCCTCTTGTAAGCTCAGATGTACTATTCCAGCAAAGATAAATGAGATTATAAAAAAATTTAAATCTCTAATTAATCCAGTTTTTTCAGGCTTTAAATGCCCTCCGAATCCTCGATGCCCAATTACAGATGCAGCCATAATAAACATTGTTAGTGTAGAGAGCATAAGCGGAGCCCCTAAAATTGCGCCTACTCCAACTTGATGATTAGTTTCGGCATCTCCATGTGATGATAAGAGTGCCAATAACGGGACTAAGGTCTCAGGAAGTGCGGTTCCTATAGCTGCAAAAATTGATCCTGTTACACCCTCAGAAATTTTTAATTTTTCACCCAAATGCTCAAGTGCATTGGTAAATATCTCAGCTGAGACTAGAATAACTAATAACATAAAAGATAACTTTAAGAAGATCATTTCAATCCTTTAATTTTAATACTCCAATAGATTAACGATGCTTACACCTATACTAATAGATGATGCTGGATTTGCAAATAAAGCAAAGATTATATTATCGCCCAATTTTGATAGTCGACCGAACAAGTTCAATGTGAATTTAATTGTAATTCATAATATTAGCCTTCCGCCTGGAATTTACGGGAGTAATAATATTATTGATTTATTTACAAATAAACTTAATCCTGATGATCATGAATACTTTAGATCTATTGCGAGTCTAAAAGTATCCTCTCACTTCTTGATTAGACGTGATGGCTCACTTTTTCAGTTTGTATCATGTCTGGACCGAGCTTGGCATGCTGGCGAATCTAGTTGGAATCAAATTAATAATTGTAATGATTTTTCAATTGGTATTGAGCTAGAAGGAAGCGATTACGATGAATTTGAAGCCGAACAATATGCTTGTCTTAACGAATTAATTCAGTCCTTAATCAAAGCATATCCTATTAAAGACATTGCAGGACACTCAGACATTGCACCATCTAGAAAAACAGATCCAGGTCCTTATTTTGAATGGGGCAAAATAAAAACTCACTTTAATCATTTACCAATTAAAAATTAATTTTTACCTATTAATTTTTGTACGATTAAACTTACGACAATATCCCCCTCTACATTTACTGCGGTTCGAAATGTATCAAGCAAACGATCAATAGGTAATAAAATAGCAAGTGCTTCTAAAGGAAGTCCAACAGATTGCAATACCATAGCCATAGTTACCATACCAGCGCTTGGTATACCAGGTGCACCAATCGCACCAATCATTGCCGTAAAGAAGATGATAATTTGTTGTCCTATACTTAAATCGATGCCAGAGAGGTTTGCAATAAATAAGGCTGCAGAAGCCTCATAAAGCGCGGTGCCATCCATGTTCATGGTTGCCCCTAAAGGTATAATAAATCCAGCAATATCAGATTTAACTTTTAAATTTTTTTCAACAGCTCTTAAAGTAATTGGAATTGTCGCGCTGCTAGAGCTGGTTGCAAAGGCGGTCATAATTGCCTCTCGGGCACCTTGCCATAAAACAAATAAATTTATTTTTGTAAAAAAATAAAGCAGCAAAGGCAAAATAACTATTCCATGAAAAAGTGTCGTCCCAATAATTACTATTATAAATTTTGATAGCGTAATAAATAAATCAGGCGATTGTTGAGAAACTAATTTAATAATAAGAGCCGAAACACCGTAAGGAGAAAATTTTACAATCCAAGACACTATTTTCATGGTGATTCCTAATAGACCATTGAATATCTTTTTTACCTCCAAAAATTCTTTTCCGCCTTTTGCAATTGCAAAGCCTACTAATATCGAAAATGTAATGACGCCTAAAATATTTCCTTCAGTCATTGCTTTAAATGGATTAACAAAAATACCGCTAAGAAATTGTTTGATGAATCCAGAAAAGGGGATTGAAGATAAGTGAAAATTATTTAATTGCTCACTGAAAATAGATAAAGACATACCTCGTCCTGGCTCAAATAAGTTCATTGATCCAAGCCCCAATATAATTGCTAGCACCATGGAAAAGAGAAAGGATGAGAATGTTAAAAACCAAATTCTTGATGACTGCTTATGTCCACTTAGATTAGCTATACCTACAGATATGGAAAAAAATATTACTGGAATTAGTACCATCTTAAGAGAAGAAACAAATATCTCTGCTATAAGATCAGCTGCGTAAATAATTAAATCACTCCCAATACCATAAGGATTGAGTTTGATATAAAGGCCAACTAATAAACCAAAGAGTACGCCAATTAAAATCTGATGATTTGTCGTATGTTTCATCTACTTATTCTATACGCTGGAGAACTGCAGCAAAAAAACCATCTGTTTTTTGATGATGAGGGGTTAATTTTAAAAAATTACCTGTAGAGAGTGGTATCTGATTTTTAATTAATATTTCATCAACAGAGATAGATCTAAAATTTTTATTATTTTTTAAGAAAATCTCAATGATAGACTCATTTTCTCTCTTCAAAAGACTACATGTAGAATAGATTAATTGACCCTCTTTTTTTACAAGCTTTTTAGCTTCCTCTAGAATAGCCAATTGTTTGACATTGAGCTCATCAAGATCTTGCATAGAATTTTTCCATTTTAAATCTGGATTTCTTCTAAGAGTGCCGGTTCCACTGCATGGAACATCAGCAAGTACTCGATCAAACTTACCATTTAATTTTTTTAATTTGGCATCTTTTTCATTTTTTATTTTTTGTGCGAATAAGTTAGATAATCCAGATTTTTTTAATCGCCTACCTAAATTAACAATCCTTTTTTCAGAAATATCAAAAGCATATATCCGCCCAGTATTTTTCATGATTGATCCTACTGCTAAACTTTTACCACCTGCACCAGCACAAAAATCTGCAACCATCATTCCTCTTTTTGCATCTATTACAAAGCTTAATATTTGACTACTTTCATCTTGAACCTCAATTTTTCCTTCAACGAATAATGGATTGCGGCTTAACGATGTTCCTCTGGGAATTCGGATTCCTGTCGGTGAATAAGTCATGACTTCAATATCAGTAACATCTTTGGCAAGTAATTTAATGAGCTCATCTCTACTCATTTTTATAGTATTAACTCTTATATCTAGTTTGGCTGGCTCAAGAAAACTTCTGCCCAAAAGAACTGCTTCCTCAATGCCATATTGATCAACAAGCAAATTCCAAAGCCAATCGGGTAAACTCAACTTTTCTGGCCATGTGTATTTTTCTGTATCTCTTGATTTTAATGATTTAGCCCATTCAATTTCTTCTTTACTTAAAGCATGCTCTAAGTCACGTATACTTCTACCTTCAATTTTTATTAGCCAAGCAATTACAAGCTTTTTGTAGTTAAGATCATCTTCATTTATTTTTTTTAAAAATCTAAGTCGTCTAATAATGCCATAAATACATTCAGCAATATCTCCTCTGTCTTTCTGACCAAGCTCGCCATGCTCTCTATAATAGTTACTTAATTTCATATCTGCAGGCCCATTAAAGTCTAAAATTTCCCCCAAGATATTTGCACAATGTTGCATTAAATTTAGGTTAAGCATATTTAAGGTTCTAAAGTTTCTGTTTCAATTTTTTTTGCAGTCTGATCTAAAATACTTCCATCTTTTTCTGTCTTTCTTATTTTGACAGGAAGGTATCTATAGTCTTTTGCAAGCCATAAATCAATCCTCTCCTCATTGTTGTAATTAAATTTTGCTATATGCATAGTTAGAATCTTATCCATTTCAGTTTCAATGATCTCTTCTCCAATATATGAATAATCGTATGGTTTATAATTTTTACCATTTGTAATGAAGATTTTCATTTTTGTTAGAGGAGGTTCAAACATAAATTGATACATGAAACTTAACATATCTTGCGAACCTTCCAACATATCAAATTCACTTGTTTTTCCGCTAATTGTGGTAATTATTTTTTTAGACTCCCAATCAAAAATAGCATAATTATCAATTTTGCTACCGAATTGATAATGGTAATTTTTTGGCTTCAGGCCTTCTGGGGTTACAATTCCGTCACTTGTTTGCACTAATTTATTCCAATAAAAAAGAGAAACAAAACCTTTTGCTTCAACTTCATTTTTGATACTGTATTGATTATTTTCCCCTAGGAAATACATAGTTCTTGCAGCACCTTCAGGAGATCCATCCAAGCTTCTTCTTACATCGTAATCAATAACTACTTTTTTATACTGAATTTCTTTTTTTTCACCAGATAGAGAAATTTCATTAAATTCATTATTTTGAATCTCTTGATTCAAATCTTTTACTGAACTGTCTTTTTTTTCTTTTGAATTATTATTTATCTGTCTATTTTTTTTAGGGGTTGATGATTTTTGCTTCGTTATTATTTCTTCTTTTTTTAAAGAGCTTTCAAGATGGCTTTTAATAACAATATTAAGACTGTCAGAATTTTTTAAAAAAAATGGGTTATATAAATCAATACCTCCCAATAAAAAAAGATGGATTAGAATTGACGCAAGGATGGCCCACAAAAATTTTATTTGATTACTTTTCAGTATTTTTTTTATGGAATCAAAGTCCATTTAGATCTATATTCGCCTGCACCAAATTTTGCTCTAGTGTTGAACCATTTTTTTCTTGATAACGAATACGAATTGGTAATTTATAAAATTTATTGTTTAACCATATTTGAGTTTCGGGTTTTCCGTCTTTTTCAGCTACACTCTGCATGAAGATAGTCTCAAAATTTGTATCTCCCAATAAAAGCATCGCTTGTTTATCTACGATCTTAAACTGATATTTTTTATATTTTTTACCTGTAGCTGCTGTGAACTCAATCATAGAATCATTGAAATTTTCAAAATTCAATTGATATAAGTAGCTAATTAAATCTTGTGTTTTATTTTCTATATTTTCTTTTATTTCTGCTCCCTTGTAGCGAGTAGTTAATATTTGATTTTCCCAATCAAAATCTACGATTGCATCTTTACTTCGATTATTTCCTTGATGAACTTCAAAATGTCTTGGCTTCAGGCCTTCTTGCGAAATAATTCCTTCGCTCATCAATATGCGATCTCCAAATAAAGCATAGAGACCTATTCCTTTGGTCACGCTCTCAATGCGATATTTCCCTGTTTCATTAGTTATAAATTTTTCAACAACAGTGCCTAGGAATTCTCCGTTTTGGGTTAGCTCATATTTCAGCTCTAAAATATTTGGAAGTTCTTTTGAAAAAACTAATGAAGTAAATATGAATAAAAAAAATGCTAGCCACATTTTAAATGGCAATAATTTTTTCATATTTATATTAAATCACCATTGTAGGATACTCATTAGCTTGGCGTTCCCTAATGATGCCTATTTCATAAACTGTCTCATTGGATTCTTGCAAGATTTGCTTTGCTTTAGCAACATCATTTTTATCAATGACTATAGCCATACCTATTCCACAATTAAATGTACGGTAAAGCTCTGTATTTGAAATATTTCCTTTATCTTGTAGCCATTGAAAAAGTTTTGGTAATGGCCAGCTTGATGATTGAATTTCTGCCATTAAATCTTCGCCTAAAATACGTGGAATATTTTCAGTAATCCCGCCCCCCGTAATATGAGCCATACCTTTAATTTGAATTGCCTCTTTAAGCCTAAGGACAGACTTTACATAGAGCTTGGTGGGCTCCATTACAACATCTCTTAATGTCCTTCCATCAAAAGAACGTGAGAAATCAGCCTTTTCATTACTGATAATTTTTCTAATTAAAGAATATCCGTTTGAATGCGCTCCGCTAGATGCAAGGCCAATCACTGCGTCACCGGATTGTATTTTTTTACCATTAATAATTTCACTTTTTTCTACAACGCCTACTGCGAATCCAGCTAAATCGTATTCACCTTCAGGGTACATACCAGGCATTTCTGCTGTTTC
>RFPQ01000180.1 GCA_009926035.1 Betaproteobacteria bacterium | reverse complement strand
TCTTTTTGATTAATCTTTAGGACATATTCCAGAATAAAACGGGCTTCAAGTTTTGCTTCATCTAGCGAATAGGCAATCTCTTGATGAAGTTTACTCTCAGTATTTTTTAATACGTCGCGAAGAGTCGCCACATTTTAATCCTCTGCAAAACCTGCAAGAAGATCAGCTTGATGCTCATTAGATAATGCATTAATGAGCTCTTCCATATCACCATCGGTAATGGCTTCTATTTTGTAAAGGGTTAAATTAATGCGGTGATCTGTAATGCGGCCCTGAGGATAATTGTATGTGCGAATACGTTCACTTCGATCGCCACTTCCAATCAGAGATCTACGATCAGATGCTAATTTAGATTGTTGTTCACGAATTTGTGCATCGCGAATACGCGCTGCTAAAACACTCATTGCTTGTGCTTTATTGCGATGTTGTGATCTATCATCCTGACATTCCACTACAATGCCTGTAGGCAAGTGTGTAATGCGTACGGCTGAATCCGTTTTATTAATATGTTGACCCCCTAGTATCTAATCTAATTTCAGCAGGATTAATAATGACATCACTAATTTCATCGGCTTCAGGTAAGACTGCTACAGTACAAGCAGACGTATGAATACGACCTTGTGTTTCTGTGTCGGGCACACGTTGGACTCGATGGCCACCTGATTCAAATTTCAATTTTGAATAAGCACCATGCCCAATAATTTTCATAATAATTTCTTTGTAGCCACCGACTTCGGATTCACTCGATGACACAATTTCCATTTTCCAGCCTTGGCGTTCTGTATATCTTGAATACATTCTAAATAAATCGCCTGCAAATAGAGCGGATTCATCGCCACCCGTCCCTGCCCGAATTTCTAGGAAAATATTCTTTTCATCATTCGGATCTTTGGGCAACAATAATTTTTGTAAATTATCTTCAATAGTTACAAGCTTTAATTTGCATTGTTCAATCTCTTCTTGTGCAAATTCTTTCATCTCTGGATCAGAAAGCATCGCTTGTGCTTCATTTAAATTATCTTCATTTTTTTTATAAGCTAAATATTCATCCACAATCGGCGTGATATCAGAATGCTCTTTAGTAATCTTTCGATATTGATCCATATCGTTGGTGATGGATTCGGAACTTAATAAGCTATTAAGTTCTTGTATACGCTCACTTAATGCCGCTAATTTTTTTTGCATGGAAGGTTTCATGGCATTTAATCTTTAAGTGGGTAGATTTTCTTTAATGTTTTAGTTAAAAGTTCGTGTTCCTCACCATGCGCTTCATTAAGGGCTTGGCTTGGATGATGCAAAAATTTATTAGCTAATGCTTTACTTAATACTTCTAAAACTTCTTCTGGCTTCATACCTTGATTAAGAAGTTTTTGTGCTTTCTTAAGTTCAGTCATGCGGTAACTTTCAGCATGATCACGAAGTGCTTTAATCGTAGGCACGATAGTACGTGTTTTAAGCCATTGTGTGAAATCTTTGACGTGATAATCAATCAACTTCTCAGCTTCGATCGCTGCTGATTGACGATTTGTTAAACCTTCTTCAATGAGATGAGATAAGTCATCCACCGTATAAAGATAAACATCGTTTAGCTCTCCTATTTCAGGTTCAATATCACGCGGGACAGCAAGGTCGACCATAAACATCGGGCGATTTCGTCTTGTCTTAAGCGCACGTTCCACCATGCCTAAGCCCACGATCGGTAATTGGCTTGCTGTAGAGCTCACAATAATGTCGAATTCATGAAGGCGATCATAAAGCTCTGAAATAAGACAGGCATCACCCTTTACTCTTTTAGCTAAGGTCAAACCTCGATCAAGCGAGCGATTGGCGACAGTCATAGATTTGGGCTGTTTATTTTTAATGTGCTTAGCGCACAGCTCTATCATTTCGCCTGCACCAATCAAAAGTACTTTTGAATTTTTTAAGTCCCCAAAAATACGCTCAGCTAGCTTGATAGAGGCTGCTGCCATCGAAATAGAACTCATACCAATATCTGTTTTAGTTCTGACTTCTTTAGCCACAGAAAATGTTTTTTGAAAGAGTTTATTCAAAAGTACACCTAAAGTGCCTGTATTTTCAGCGGTTTTAATGGCTTGCTTCATTTGGCCTAAAATTTGAGGTTCTCCTAAGACCATGCTGTCTAAGCCTGAAGCAACACGAAAAGCATGTTGAATCGCTTCTTGGTTTTCATAGATATAAAGATGAGATTCAATCGTTTTTAATTTGATGCCGTGATATTTACAAAGCCAA
>RFPQ01000179.1 GCA_009926035.1 Betaproteobacteria bacterium | reverse complement strand
TGCTTTTTTTAGCATCTCATATGCAAAATCTAAATAAATGAGATCATGAGGCTTATAGAATTTTTTTAAATCAGGCCCTGCATTACCCGGTCCACAGCCTAGATCAAGAATACTGCTAGGATTAATTTTGAGTAATTTAAGCCTTAAGAACATCTCTCCTAGCACATGCTTCTGAAGAACAGCATTGTTCTCATATGAAGCCGAAGCTTTATTAAATGATGCTTGAGCTCTTTTCTTGTCAATATGATGCTGAGTCATGATTATGCTGCTAATAGAAATTGATCGAGATGATCAAAAAACTCATCAGCGTGAGATAAAAAAGGAATATGTGATGCACCTTGAATTACTTTTAATTGCGCTTCTTTTAAATGACTTTCAAGCCACTTAGAAGCTGCTTTTGGTGTCAAACGATCCTTTTCGCCCACGATTAAAAGTGTTCGATGATTGATTTTATTAATATCATCTCGCAAATCGTTATTTAATAAGACATTGAGACTAAGTTGTAATGACTTGATGTCAGGCGCGTTCACTTCATCATTCATGTCTTTAAGTTTTTTAATAAGCAATTTACTATGTTTTGAATGCATGAGCTGTAAAGTGTAAAAATCTATCATGGTTGATTTGTAGTCTTTAAAAAGCTTATTAGCAAAATCATTAAAATCTTTTATATCTACGCCATGACTCCAATCTGTCTGATTAATAAAACGAGGCGTTCCCCCCACCAAAACCATACGATGAATTTTTTTTGGATATATTAGGCTCATTTTTAACGCAATAAGGCTGCCCAAAGACCATCCTAAAATATCAAATGAAGATGGTAACTCTTTACTGATTGCTTCAGCTAGATGGTTAAGATCGTAAGGATCGATGATATGACTTTTACCCATGCCCGGAATATCGACAAGATGAAGTGTGTATTGATTTGAAAATTTCTCAATGATAGGTTTCCATATGCCGCTATGCATACCCCACCCATGAATAAGAACAAGATCTTTACCCTGTCCAATTTTTTTAATGTGCATCAGATTAGCTTTCAAAATCTAATACAGATTTCATTAATGTCATCACATCGTTATCTTGATGTAATGCTGAAAGTGAAATACGCAATCGAGAAGTGCCTCGGGGCACAGAAGGAGGTCTAATAGCGGGAACATATATTCCCTTTTCCATTAACCATTGATTTAATCTTAATGCATTAATTTCACTTCCAACAATAAGGGGTTGAATGGGTGTTAATGAGCTTCCTAAAGTCATTTTTTGAAGCTTTGTATTAATTCTAAACTGTTTAATAAGATTATTTAAGTGCGCTCTTATTTGATCTGCTTTTAAAATTTGATTTAATGATTCTTTTAATCCATACGCCATAAAAGCTGGCATTGCAGTCGTATAAATATATTGTTTAGATTTTTGAATTAAATATTCGATAAAATTATTTGAAGATGCTACAACAGCACCATGGATACCAGCTGCCTTCCCTAGCGTTGCCATATAGAAAATTCTGGGCGAATAAGGTTCTTTAATTTTTTCTTGATCATAAAAGTGTTGTAGTATGCCTTTGCCATTTTTACCCAATACACCAAAACCATGCGCATCATCTATATAAAGATAAGCATCGTACATTTCACATAATTCCAACAAATCTGGAATATTAGCTAAATCACCATCCATACTGAAAACAGCATCAGTAACAATCAGCTTTACTTTTGACTTTGATACTTGAAGTAACTCTTCTAAATGTTGTAAATCATGATGTCGATATCTTTTATGAATGGCGCGAGAAAGAATAGACGCATCATTTAATGACGCATGATTTAACTTGTCAGAAAAAATAGTATCGTCTTTTCCAACTAATGCTGAGATGATTCCCATATTAGCCATATAGCCCGATGAAAATAAAAGTGCTCTTTCAAAATTTAGTGCTTCACTAAATGCATTTTCAAATGCCTCATGGAATTCATGATGGCCTGAAATAAGATGAGAAGCTCCCATGCCGTTGCCTGATAAATGAATACCTTGAATCAGCGCATCTTGGATAGATTGATTTTGTGAAAGGCCTAAATAGTCATTCGATGAAAAGCTTAAATAATTTTGATGATTAAAAGAAAGATTAGACCCTAATCTTCCACTTAATAATTTTCTTGTTCTAAAAAGATGATTGTCTTTTAAAGATTGAAGTTCATGATGAATTTGATCTAGCATCACAAACTTATATAGGACGAATACCTAACTTATTAAATAAAGCTTGATCAACTTTTGTATCCGGATTAT
>RFPQ01000178.1 GCA_009926035.1 Betaproteobacteria bacterium | reverse complement strand
GAATTGGCAAAAGAAAAATGATGATTAATATTTTGTACAAGTATCGTCCAAGGCGCATTCTTTTTTTTAGGTAAGTCTGATTTTTTGAAGGGACCATGCGTCATTTTCCATAAGCCTTGCTTATATTCTATGAGTCGGGATACAGTTTCCTCGTTTTGTGAAATATTAAAAAGATCTTTTTCTGTGATGGGGGATTGAAAGTTTTCAATTGCATTTCGAATGAGGAGTGGTTTTTTTTGCCAATATTTTTTTAAGAAGGTATCAAACGATATTTTTCCTAAAATGTGATTTTTACGATTTAATCGCATAATATTTATTAAGCCTTATAACTTCCTAAGTTAAAATAACGCTGTTATGAGCCACCAATTAATTCGTTCATTATTATTTAAGTTTGATGCAGAATTTTCGCATGACTTAACCCTTAAGGCACTATCTCTTTCTAATAAAATCGGACTTTTAAGTTTTTTAAAGCCCCCTAACCCTTGTAAGCTCAGAACTATAATGGGTATTCCCTTTAAAAATCCAGTGGGATTAGCTGCAGGACTTGATAAAAATGCAAATCACATAGATGCTTTAGGTAAATTGGGGTTTGGTTTTATTGAAGTTGGGACGATTACCCCAAGACCTCAATTAGGCAATCCAAAGCCGCGATTATTTAGATTGCCAGAGGTTCAGGGCATTATTAACCGATTTGGATTCAACAATGTAGGTCTTGAGGCTGCAGTAGAAAATATAAGGCTAAGTAATTATAAAGGTGTGCTTGGAATTAATATTGGTAAGAATTTTGATACACCTTTAGAACGGGCTGGGGAAGATTATCTTTTATGCATGAAAAAGGTTTATCAATATGCAAATTATATTGCAGTCAATATTTCTTCACCAAACACAAAAAACTTAAGAGACCTTCAAGAAAGTAAAGCTTTAAATATTCTATTGGCCCAACTTAAAGATGAGCAAACTAGATTGGCTGATTACTATGGGCGCTATGTTCCTATTGCATTAAAAATTTCACCTGATTTAACAAATAAACATTTAGATGCAATATCAAAAAGTATTATCAAATATAGAATTGATGGCGTAATAGCAACTAATACGACTATTAGCAGAGAGTTGGTGAATGATCTTTTTAACGGAAAAGAAGCGGGAGGAATGTCAGGCAAACCTCTATTTAAATTATCTAATTTAATTATTCGCGAACTTCATGCAAGACTTCAGGGCGAGGTTCCCATTATTGGCGTCGGAGGTATATTTTCTGGAGAAGATGCCTTAGAAAAAATAAATGCTGGTGCAGAGCTTGTCCAAATTTATTCAGGTCTCGTTTACCAAGGAAGAAAGCTCGTTCTCGATGCTTGCCAGTCCATTGGTTAATAATGTTAATTAGACCAAGACTATACACATATAGACGCTGTCCTTACGCTATTCGATCACGGCTAGCTTTATATCAAGCTAAAATAGATTATGAATCTATAGAAATTTCACTCAAAGATAAACCTATTGATTTTTTAGCACTCAGCCCTAAAGGCACAGTTCCAGTGCTAGTCGATAATAATGGAAAGGTTATCGAAGAGAGCTTAGAAATCATGATCTGGGCTCTCAATAAATCTGATCCAGACAATTGGATCTTAAATGATAATAATCTTAGCCAGGAGCTTATTTATGAAAATGATTTTAGTTTTAAGAAAAATCTAGATAGATACAAATATGCCGATCGTTTTCCTGAGCACTCCAAAGAATATTATCGTGCTCAATGTGAACTATTTATAAATGTATTGAATGAAAAATTAAAATCAAAAAATTATTTGATGACAGAAAAAATAAGCCTTGCTGATGTAGCAATATTTCCTTTTATAAGACAGTTTTCTTTGGTGGATGAAGATTGGTTTTTAAATTCTAAATATCGAGAATTAAAAAAATGGCTTCAGAATTTCATAGAAAGCCAAATGTTTAAAGATGTAATGAAAAAGAATTAAGACTCTTGAAGGATGGCTTTATTTTCCTCTTCAAAAATTAATTTTACTTTATCATTACTATCAATATCAATGATTACATTGCCACCATTAGTTAACTTTCCGAAAAGTAGTTCATCCGCAAGCGCTTTTCTGATTGTATCTTGAATGAGGCGTGACATCGGTCTTGCGCCCATACTCGGATCAAAACCATTTTTAGCTAAATATGATTTAAGTGAATCTGTGAAAGTTGCATCCACTTTTTTCTCATGGAGTTGATCTTCGAGCTGCATTAGGAATTTGTCGACAACTTTTAAAATGACGTCATGACTGAGTGGCGCAAATGATAC
>RFPQ01000177.1 GCA_009926035.1 Betaproteobacteria bacterium | reverse complement strand
AAAGTTCTTAATTTAAAGTAAGCTCTATCGAGATCAACATCTCCGCCAATTGCTGCGCCAATATCTGAAAATTGATTGGCTAATTTTTCTTCATTTATACCACCAGCACCCAGATTCATAAGATGATTAGTTAAATGCGCAAGACCTTCTTTGCCAGTAGGGTCTTGCGCACTACCTGCAAAGAAATTTACATTGATGTCAAGTATTGGAAGATCATGATTCTCAACGAAAAGAACTTTAGCTCCTTCTTTTGTTTCCCATGTATTAATTTTTAAAGCAGCAAAACTATTTTGCTGGAAACACACAAACAAAAAAATAAGTTGAATAATTTTAATGAACATGCGGACGTCCCTTAGGGCTTAAAATTTGATTCATCGGCTGAGGATCAAGAATAACTAGCGATAAATTATCTCGAGTTAAATATTTTTTAGCGACATTTTTTATTTGATCAGATGTGACGCTATTAATTTTTTGAATATATCCATCGCTTAAATGGAAAGAATAATTCATTGTTTCGAGCTGTCCAATTTCCATTGCCATTCCAAACATAGAATCTTTTTGATATACATCACTTGCAATAACTGTTGCTTTCACCCTGTCTAATTCCTCTTGGGTGACACCATCTTTTTTAATTTTTTCTATTTCTTGAAGCAATGCATTTTCAAGATCATTAATTTTTTTAAAATCGTTAGGTGTCCCTTCCAAAACGAAGATACTTATTCGTCCTCGAGCTAACGAATCATAACCAGCACTAACATTAACGGCCAAATGTTGATTTCTTACAAGATTTTGATTGAGCCTTGAGGAGCTATTACCAGCGAAGATATTAGATAAAACTTCTAAAGCGTATGGCTCCCAGGAGTTTTCATCATTTCCATTACGGTCATTAAGGGTTGGTACAGGATAGCCCATCAAAAGATAAGATAATTCACTTGGCGCCTTAACTATAGATCTTCTCTCTCCATTTTGCTTAGGTTCAATTTGAGGTTTTCTTTCTGGTAATTTTCTTGCAGGAATTTTTTCAAAATATTTTTTCGCAAGATCTAGAACATCGTTGGCGTAAATATCTCCAACTACTACTAAAATCGCATTATTAGGAGCGTACCAATTTTTATACCACTCCTTTGCATCTTCGACCGTCATATTTTCCAGGTCATTCATCCAACCAACCACAGGTCTGCTATAAGGATGGGATTTAAAAATAGTGGACCCAAATTGCTCTTTGACTTGAGACGTTGGCTTATCTTCAGTTCTCCATCGTCGCTCTTCCATTACTACCTTAATTTCCTTATCAAATTCCTCTTTAGATAAATTTAGATTCTGCATCCGGTCTGCTTCTAGTTTAAATGAGAGTTCAAGATTTGATTTTTCAAGCTGCTGGAAGTAACAGGTATAGTCTGCCCCTGTAAAAGCATTCTCTCTGCCGCCTGCTTTGGCAATAAGCCTAGAGAACTCTCCTGCTTTAACTTTTTTAGTTCCTTTAAACATCATGTGTTCAAGAACATGGGCTACACCAGTTTTGCCATTCACCTCATCAAGGCTACCTGCTCGATACCAAACTTGAGAAACAACCACGGGGGAACGATGATCTTCTCTTACAATAATTTTTAATCCGTTAGAAAGCTTAAATTCTGAAGTTTGTGCAAAAAGTAAACTTGGAAACAACAATAAAAAAAGTAAAATATTTTTTAACAAGGCGTCTCATCCTTAAGTGATTTAGCTATTATAATGAATATCAATGTTTCATAGACTTTTCTTTATCTCATTAAGTTCTTAAAATTTTAAAAAATGTTTGAATTCCTCAAAAAAATTATAAAGAAAGACAGCCCAGAAAAAAAATCTGCGGCAAAAAAAGAAGTCGCCAAAAAACCGCAAAAAAAACCCTCTTCAGCGTCAAAACAAAAAGCCTCTAAAACTCCAAAAATTTCTGACAAGAAAAAAGTTTTAAAGGCAGAGGAATCTTTGAAGACGGCTCCCAAGGTTGTTGAAAAAAAACCAATTACAACTTTGGAAGAAAAAATAATCCCAAAAGAAGAAAAGAAAAGTAGTTTCTTTGGTTTTGCTGACAGGATAAAGAAAGGCCTTAGTAAAACTAGAGAAAAATTAACCACTGAACTTACTTCATTATTTACTGGTAAAAAAATCGATGAGGCGCTCTTTGAAGAGTTGGAAACAATATTACTTACTTCCGACGTGGGTATTTCTGCTACCACTTATCTCCTGGAAAGCATTAGAGCCTCTGTAAAAAAGAATAATATAGAAAATGCAGATGAAATTAAGGGTTTACTCAAAGAAAAATTAATTGAATTA
>RFPQ01000176.1 GCA_009926035.1 Betaproteobacteria bacterium | reverse complement strand
TATGCCTCAGAAATGAGTGACAAATCGATTTATCGCTGACAAAAAATAATGCCTTTTTAGGGTATTTTTAGGCCTTTTTCAGTATATTCCCAAATAAATCGAATATTTTTAATCCATTTAAATTCAAATAATAGGCATTTATTATGCCTCAGAAATGAGTGACAAATCGATTTATCGCTGACAAAAAATAATACCCTTTTTAGGGCATTTTAAGCCTATTTTAGGGCTATTTTAGGGCTATTTTAGGGCTATTTTAGGGCTATTTTAGGGCTATTTTAGGGCTATTTTAGAGGATAATTGATGAAAAATACCCTTTTAGGGCTATTTTAGAGGATAATTGATGAAAAATACCCTTTAAATAGGATTAAAAATGGCATTTTTTGCCCTATTTTCCGTATATTTTTATACCTTTTTGATCAATTAAATTGAATAAAACCTGCCCTAGAAATGAGTGACAAATTGATTTATCGCTAACAAAAAAAATGCAATTAATTGATCAAAAATAATCCTATTTTAATTCGAAAAAAAATTGAAATATATTCAAAATACCCCTAAAAAGGCCTATATATAGAGAATAATAGGCTTTTCCCTTTTTATTCAGATTTATTCAGATTTATTCGGATTTATTCGGATTTATCGATTTTTTGCCCTATTTTTGCCAAAATAATCCGATTTTCTCTGCTAGACAAAAAAAATTGAAATGAATTTGTTGGTATAAGGGTAATGTATGCTAAAACCAATCAAGTACTACAACTCAACCCAACAACCAATGTCTACTACCGCTGCTATCGTTTCTCCTGCTGCCATCGTCATCCCTTCTGCCCCCAAGAAGATTGCCAAGGTCTCCAAGGTCTCCAAGGTCGTCTCCAAGGAAAACCTTGAATCGTTGGTTAGGGACCTTGAACGTGATTTCGCCGCTCCTACTGAAGCTGTTCCTGTTGTCGAGAATCCTCCTGCTGCTGATGCCTCATCTGACACTGAGACTGAGAAGAAGGAG
Source organism: Betaproteobacteria bacterium (assembly GCA_009926035.1). GTDB lineage: Bacteria > Pseudomonadota > Gammaproteobacteria > Burkholderiales > Methylophilaceae > Methylopumilus. The sequence goes on along the minus strand of RFPQ01000176.1, from coordinate 1,315 downwards.
AAGAAACCTCGCCGTGTTCTCACCAAATCCGAAATGGCTCGTGTCCAAAAGGGTTTTGATCGTGTGATGGAGCTTCTTCGTAATGAGATGGTCGAAACTCTTGCTGGCCACTTCGGTTTCAATGCAAGCGAGGCTTTCGAGGTTCTTGCTGCCAAGGATGCCGAACTCAATGCTACCAAGAAACGTGCTGCTCCTAAGCCCAAGGTTCCTGCTTCTGAAGTTACTGAACATGACGATGAAGCTGCTAAAGCTGCCAAAGCTGCTGAACTCGAAGCTGCTAAGGCTGCTAAGGCTGCTGAGCGTGAAGCTGCCAAAGCTGCCAAGAAGGCTGAACTCGAAGCTGCTAAGGAAGCCAAGAAAGCTGAACGTGAAGCTGCTAAAGCTGCTAAGGCTGCTGAACTCGAAGCTGCTAAGGCTGCTAAGGCTGCTGAACTCGAAGCTGCTAAGGCTGCTAAAGCTGCTGAGCGTGAAGCTGCCAAAGCTGCCAAGAAGGCACAAGTTAAGGCTGAAAAGGAAAGCAAGAAAATCACTGTAGTTGACCCTGTTCCTGAACCTGAAGACGTTGAGACCGAAGACGAAGACAATACCGACACTGAAGACGAAATTGACATCATTGATGACGAAGAACTTGACCAGTAAATCCAAGACCAAGACCAAGACCAAGACAATGCTAAGGGCGGATAACGACTTAGTATGGGGAAGCGGAATATGCCCCAAACCATTTTTTTATGCGATTTTTTAATCTAATAAAAATATTTTCTTTAAAAAAATTGAAATGATTTCATTCATATAAATATAATGCAAATTCCAGTTATCAAGTTCCAGTTATCAAGTTATCAAAATGTCAAGGTTCGAAGATATCAACGACCGTATGCACAACGATGCACTTATGAATGATGAGTTCACGAATTTCATCGAAACGCATTTTACCGAATTGGATCTTCCAATTGTATCATGGTACAATGGATTTAGTTTGGATTTGGAAAGCATGGCTCGATGTCAAGAACTCCAGTGGTGAAGATGAAAGATTTGTTGACCAGGTATTGTCTCAACAAATCATGAAGACCAAGAAAAGTTTTTCAAGAATGCATAAAAGCGAAAAGCAAGCTGTTTTGAAAAACTATCTACAATTCAAGACTCTCTGCATGTAAGGTAAATAACACACACAGCATTCATCAAGGCATGTTGATTATGCCATCAACATTTTTTTCTACATGTAGCCCATTTACATTTAATTATTTTTCACAAAAAAATTGAAATAGATTTCATTAATATAAATATAATGCAAGTTCCAGTTATCAAGTTATCAAAATGT
>RFPQ01000175.1 GCA_009926035.1 Betaproteobacteria bacterium | reverse complement strand
GGGTTAGTTTGTTTGCTTATAAAATTTGGACAAGAATTTCTTCACATCATAATGACGGTGGTTGACACACCGGAGAGAGAGATTGTTTTATCAATTTTGGCTTTAGTAGATATAACACTTGTAGCAAATCTTCTCATCATGGTGATCTTTAGTGGTTATGAAAACTTCGTATCCAAAATTGATGTAAATAGTCATGAAGACAAACCACATTGGATGGGTAAAGTCGATTACTCTGGATTGAAACTTAAATTGATTGGCTCAATCGTTGCAATTTCAGCTATCGATCTTTTAAAAGCTTTTATGCACGCATCCAATCAGGGGGAAATGCTAACAAATACGCAAATGGCATGGATGGTAGGCATTCACGCAACTTTTATCATCTCAGGGGTTCTCTTTGCAATCATGGATAAAATTGCAGAAGACACGCCGCACCACTAAATATCTTTGTGATGAAAGTTTTAAAACAATCAGATGTTAATGATTTAATTCAACTTCACCAAGCAGAGCAATTTCATCTTGCGGAAATAAAAGCAAAAAAATTATTAAATGATTTCCCGCAAGAATTAATTTTGCATAATATTTTAGGCGTATCTCAAGAAGCCCAAAAAAAGTTTAAGGAAGCTGCCGATAGCTATCGCAAAGCCTTAAAAATTCAACCGCAACTTGCGGAGATGCAGTTTAATTTAGGTTCGGTACTTTATCAGTTAGGCGATAGTCAAAGCGCAATTCAACATTATGAAAAAGCAATAGAAATGAAGCCTGATTTAGTGGTAGCGTATTTTAATCTAGGCATTGCTTATCAAAATGAATTGCAATATGAGAAAGCATTGAGCGCTTATCAAAAAGCGATTGAATTAGAACCAGGATTTTACGAAGCATATGGCAATAAGGGCGCTGTCTATTTACTGCAAGATAACTTTGATCATGCGATTCAATCTTTCCAAAAATCACTTAGTATTCAAGATCACTCCCGCGGTCATTTTAATTTAGGTAATGCCTATCGCAATCAAGGCCAGCTAGAAGAGGCCATTCAATCTTATCAAAAAGCAATTGAGATGAATCCGAGTGACGCTGAAGTTTGTTCGGTATTAGGTGATGCATTGTGGCATCAAGGCAAAATTCCAGAAGCCAATCAATACCTAAGACAGGCCGTATCATTAAATTCAGAAAACCCAATCGCCAATTACAATCTTGCAACATTCCTTCATGACAATAAAAAATTTCTGGAGGCTTATGGATTTTACAAAGCCTCTCAAATGAAAGATTGGGAGGAGCGTGCACTTTATTGTTTATACAAAACAAAACAATTTGATATTTTTGAAAAAGAATTAAAAAGTGCAATGCTTAAAAAGAATACCTCACCTTTACTAGCAACACTCTCAACACACTATGCAAAAAATTTTCATCAAGAAGACCGCTACAATTTTTGTCCAGATCCACTTCATTTTGTCTTTCATGGCCAGGTTGATGCTTTAAAAGATTCTAAGGACGATTTACTAAAATCACTATTAAATGATATTAATGAAGCCAATATTTCTGAGCGTATGCAAAGTCGATTAGTCAATGGTATTCAATCATCAGGGAATCTCTTTAAACGCAAAGATCCTTCATTTAAAAGATTGGCGCAAGAAATTAAATTACTTATTAAAAAATATTATGATCACTATAAAAATGATGGTTCTATGTTTATTAAGGCATTTCCAAAAAACATTGAGTTTAGTAGCTCTTGGTTTGTCAAAATGCAGACAGGCGGTCATTTGAGCTCACACATTCATGAAGAAGGCTGGATTAGTGGGGCTGTCTATTTAGCGATTCCACAACAAAAAAAACACCCAGATGAAGGCGCCATTGAATTAAGTATTGATGGAGACGATTACCCAAGAATGCACGATGACTTTGAAAAAAAATTATACCTACCTCAAGTAGGCGATGTTATTTTCTTCCCATCTTCCGTTTTTCATCGGACGATACCTTTTAGCTCCAATGAAGAGAGAATCTGTATTGCTTTTGATTTAAAACCTGCAGAACTCTAGCGTTGTTGTAATCTTAAGGACATTTTTTTTAAAAATTTCATCGCTACTTTAGGTTCGTCGGCTAGCATCATGTCGAGATGTACTTTTGGAATCTCAATAATTTGAGATTCATTTGAAGTTGACATGGCTGAAGCAATAGTTGGCGTTTCATTTAACACTGCCATCTCGCCAAAATATTCATGAGCTTTTAAAGAACGTATTACTCGACCGTCTTGAATTAAATTGACCGAGCCTTGAACAATGTAATACACATTATATTTACGATTGCCTTGCTCAAAAATCATT
>RFPQ01000174.1 GCA_009926035.1 Betaproteobacteria bacterium | reverse complement strand
ACCAGGAAGCATTAAAACGTTTTGGACCTAAAGATCCTTATGCAAGATTTACGCAAGAGAAATTAGAAACGCTTGGAGTGTAATCGTTTGAATCTTTTTAAATTTTCATTTCTTGTTCTTTTATTTTTTACTTTATCAGCATGTGGACCTGTTAAAGATCTTAAAGATCAAATCACCGAGCGAATGGTGGGACAGGATCCAGTTGATCCTCCAGCCGAACTCAAAGAATTCAAAGCCAAGCTTAACCCTAAAATTTTATGGTCTATTAAACTTGAAGGCACTGAAAACTATGAATTTTCACCAGCGATCATGGAAGGTAACGCCTATGCGGCATCATCCAATGGGACGCTCATAAAAGTCGATTTAAAGACTGGCAAAACCATTTGGAATATAAACACAGGTGAAACATTATCAGGCGGTGTAGGCGTGGGGCTGAATGAAGTAACAGTTGGCACCCCTTCTGGTTTATTAATCGCTTATGATTTAAATAGCAAATTACTTTGGAAGACAAGGCTATCCAGCCAAATATTAAGTGCGCCGACGATTCATGAAGGTCTTGTGATTGTGAGAACATCAGACAATCTCATTCATGGAATTAATGTGAAAGATGGCTTAAAAAAATGGACTTTTTCAAGAACAGGACCCCCTTTAAGTTTACGTTCAAATGTCGGTGTGGTGGCGAGTGATGGTGTAGTTTATGCTGGATTTCCTGGCGGTAAATTGGCTGCGATTCGTGAGGATAATGGTTCGCTCATTTGGGAGATTACTGTGGCTCAACCCAAGGGTATCACCGAGATTGAACGTGCATCGGATGTGACAAGTAACCCTGTCATTGATGGTATGACTATTTATACTGTCGCCTATCAAGGTAAAATTTCAGCAGTGGATCGTGTGAATGCGAGAACATTATGGAGTCGAGACATTTCAAGTTACACAGGACTTAACATTGATGGTGCGAGGATTTATTTATCTCACACAGGCGGAGCGTTATACGCCTTAGCAATTGAATCGGGTAAAACATACTGGCGGCAAGGGGACTTATTAAATCGTAAGCTCACAACTCCACTTGGTATGGGCGATTATGTGGCAGTGGGTGACTTACAAGGCTATATCCATATCTTAGATAAAGAAACAGGTCAATTTTTAGGTCGCATTCAACTGGATGACGAACCTGTCATGCGTCGACTCGTTGAATTTGAAACGGGTAAATTTTTAGCACAAACACGTAACGGCGGACTCTACGCCATTGCTATTCAATAATCATGTTACCCACCATAGCGCTTGTTGGCCGACCAAACGTCGGTAAGTCAACATTATTTAATCGCTTAACGAAATCTCGTGATGCATTAGTGGCCGACCTTCCTGGTTTAACGCGTGATCGCCATTATGGGCGTGGACTGGGAGGTGATATGCCTTATATCGTCATAGATACTGGAGGATTTGAGCCCTTAATCGAAAGAGGCATTCAAAAAGAAATGGCAAAACAAACCTTGCTTGCCATCGATGAAGCCGACATTATTTTTTTTATTACGGATGGAAGGCAAGGTGTCACACCGCACGATCGTGTGATTGCAGATTTACTCCGAAAGATGAATCGCAATATTTATTTGTTAGTGAATAAAACTGAAGGTATGCAAAGGGGTGTAGCGACCGCTGAATTTTTTGAATTAGGTTTAGGTGATCCTCTAGGTATTTCATCAGCACATGGTGAAGGTGTGCGAGATATGATTCAAATGGCATTAGAGCCTTTTAAACAAGAAGCTATTGAATCTGATGAGATAAGTCAAAAAATTCCAAAGATAGCCATTGTAGGTCGACCTAATGTAGGCAAATCAACACTCGTCAATGCATTCTTAGGTGAAGATCGCGTCATTGCATTTGATCAACCTGGTACGACTCGTGACTCCATTCACATTGATATTGAGCGCAATGATAAAAATTATACGCTGATTGATACAGCGGGGATCCGTAAAAAAGGCAAAGTGTTTGAAGCGGTTGAAAAATTTTCTGTGATTAAAACATTGCAAGCCATCGAAGAAGCTAATGTGGCTATTCTAGTTGTTGATGCGGAAGAGGGCATTACGGAACAAGACGCGCATGTGGGTGCTTATATTTTGGATGCAGGAAGAGCGCTTGTGGTTGCCATTAATAAATGGGATCGCTTAAAAGAAGATCAAAGAGACATTGTGAAGCAAGATATTCAGCGTAAATTACAATTTTTAAAGTTTGCAGAATTTCAATATGTCTCAGCTTTAAAGAAAAAAGGCCTCACTGAAATTTTAAAATCAGTCGATGAAGCTTATCGTGGAGCTTTTATTAAAATGTCT
>RFPQ01000173.1 GCA_009926035.1 Betaproteobacteria bacterium | reverse complement strand
AATGGTTGGCGCGGAAGAAAATCTATTTATATTTCACTGACTGCCTTTTTATTTCTATTACTGTCTTATCTTGGAAGCAAATTTGTTCTAGAAATTATTCTTCATAGATAATGCATTATCTTAAAGAAATCTGAGGCCAACCCTTACATCTAGCGTATTCCGTTAAAATATCATCAGAATCAACAGCGACAGGATGCGTCACTCTATGCATTAATGGTAAATCATTATGCGAATCACTATAAAAGTATGATTTTTGAAAATCGGCAAATGATAGATGCTTGTTTTTAAGCCAAGCTTCTAAGCGCGTCACTTTACCTTCTTTAAAAGAAGGTAAACCCGCAACTTTACCTGTGAATTCACCTTCTTTTTCTTCTGGATCAGTGCCAATTAAATTTTCAATCCCAAATAATGCAGCAATCGGTTTAGTAATAAAGCTATTAGTAGCTGTAATGACGATGAGTAAATCTCCTTCTTCTTGATGCTTTTTGACAAGCGCACGAGCCTTTTCGGTAATCATTGGCTTAATAATTTCGTCTACATACTTTTTTAAAAGTTGATTAAGAACGTTTCTTGGATTTCTAGCAAGTGGTTTAAATTGGAATTCCACAAACGCATAGATATCGAGAGTGCCTGCTTTATAGTCAGCATAAAATTTTTCATTTTTTTCAGCATGAATTTTGCCGTCTAGATAACCTTCTTGAATCAAAAATCGACTCCAGTTATAGTCACTGTCACCAGCTAAAATAGTATTATCTAAATCGAAAAGTGCTAAATTCAAATTAACCCCTAAACCTGAGGGTGAGCGCGTTCTAATTTGGAATGGAGTTTGTTTAATCCATTGATATAAGCTTTAGCAGATGCAATTACAATATCTGTATCAGCGCCTTGGCCATTCACGATTCGACCACCCTTTGCGAGTCTCACAGTCACTTCACCTTGAGCATCTGTGCCGCTTGTAATGTTATTCACAGAATAAAGTTGCAGTTCAGAACCTGAGTTTGCAATTTTTTCGATTGCTTTAAATGTCGCATCTACAGGACCGCCCCCAGCAGACTCAGCAATAACTTCTTTTCCATTCTCAGAAATTTTAATTTCCGCATGAGGTGTTGTGCCTGTCTCTGACATTGTTTTTAAATGAATCAATTTGAAATGCTCTATCGCTTCTGAGGTATATTCTTCACTCATAAGGGCATGGAGGTCTTCATCAAAAATTTCTGATTTCTTATCAGCCAAATCTTTAAATCTTGCAAATGCTGCATTAACAATATCTTCGGATTGAATATCAATACCTAGCTCTTGAAGTCTTGTTTTAAATGCATTACGACCTGATAATTTTCCAAGCGAAATCTTATTTGCGCCCCAACCCACATCTTGAGCGCGCATAATTTCATAAGTTTCTCTGTGTTTTAAAACACCATCTTGATGAATACCAGATTCATGAGCAAAAGCATTTGCCCCCACTATCGCTTTGTTAGGTTGAACAGGATAACCTGTAATTGTTGAAACCAACTTTGAAGTCGGCACAATTTGTGTGGTATCAATACCCGTCGTTAAATTAAATAAATCTTTTCTTGTTCTAACTGCCATGACAATTTCTTCTAAACTTGCATTGCCTGCTCTTTCACCCAACCCATTAATAGTGCATTCAACTTGCCTTGCTCCATTCATGACAGCAGCAAGTGAATTTGCAACAGCCATGCCAAGATCGTTATGACAGTGTGTAGACCATATAACTTTTGAAGCATTTTCAACTTGATTAATTAATGTTTTCATTCGCTCACCCCAAACTCCTGGGATTGAATAACCAACAGTATCTGGCACATTAATAGTTTTAGCGCCGGCTTTGATTACAGCATTAAAAACTTTTACAAGAAAATTTATTTCGGACCGCACTGCATCTTCAGCAGAAAACTCTACATCATCGGTATATTCCAAAGACCATTTCACCGCTTGAACAGCTCGATCTAACACCTCATCTTCTGACATGCGAAGTTTATTTTCCATATGAATTTTGCTAGTTGCAATGAATGTATGGATACGTCCTTTTTTTGCATATTTAATTGCTTCACCAGCTTTGCGAATATCATTTTCAACGGCGCGCGCTAATGAACATATAGTTGACTCTTTAATATTTTTTGCAACAGTACTCACGGACTCAAAGTCTCCTGGACTTGCTGCCGCAAATCCTGCTTCAATCACGTCAACGCCTAACTTTTCAAGCTGCCTTGCAATACGTAACTTCTCTTCCTGAGTCATAGAAGCGCCTGGACTTTGTTCCCCATCTCTTAATGTGGTATCAAAAATAATGAGTTTGTTATTTTGAATTTCTTGTTGCATCTA
>RFPQ01000172.1 GCA_009926035.1 Betaproteobacteria bacterium | reverse complement strand
GGTCAAGGTGCACAAGGAGCTCAAGGTGGAACTACAGGTGCTCAAGGTGCTACAGGTAATACAGGTGCTCAAGGAGCTCAGGGTGCTCAGGGAGGAACTACGGGAGCACAAGGTAGTACAGGAGCCCAAGGAGGACAGGGAGCTCAAGGAGCTCAAGGTGGACCAACAGGAGCACAAGGTGCTACAGGTAATACAGGCGCTCAAGGGGCTCAGGGTGCTCAAGGAGGAACTACAGGTGCTCAAGGTTCAACTGGAGCTCAAGGTGGTCAAGGAGCACAAGGTGCTCAAGGTGGTACAACAGGAGCACAAGGTGCTACAGGTAACACAGGTGCACAAGGTTCTCAAGGAGCTCAGGGAGCAAGTACAGGCGCTCAGGGAGGTCAGGGAGCCCAAGGAGGACAGGGAGCTCAAGGAGCGCAAGGGGGAACAACGGGAGCACAAGGAGCCACAGGAAATACAGGTGCTCAAGGAGCACAAGGAGCTCAGGGAGCAAGTACAGGTGCCCAAGGAGGTCAAGGTGCCCAAGGAGGTCAAGGTGCACAAGGAGCTCAAGGTGGAACTACAGGTGCTCAAGGTGCTACAGGTAACACAGGTGCACAAGGTGCTACAGGAGCACAGGGTGCAACTACAGGTGCTCAAGGTGCTACAGGTAACACAGGTGCACAAGGTGCGACAGGAGCTCAGGGTGGAACTACAGGTGCTCAAGGTGCTACAGGTAACACAGGTGCACAAGGTGCACAAGGAGCTCAGGGTGGAACTACAGGTGCTCAAGGTGCTACAGGTAACACAGGTGCGCAAGGTGCACAAGGAGCTCAGGGAGCAAGTACAGGTGCACAGGGAGCAACAGGAGCTCAAGGTTCACAAGGTGGTCAAGGTGCACAGGGAGCCAGTACTGGAGCCCAAGGTGCTACGGGAGCCCAAGGAAATATAGGTGCACAAGGAGCTCAGGGAGCAAGTACAGGTGCACAAGGTGCGACAGGAGCACAGGGAGCTCAAGGTTCTCAAGGAGCCCAAGGTGCTAGTACAGGAGCCCAAGGTGCTACAGGTGCTCAAGGTAACACAGGTGCTCAAGGAGCTCAAGGAGCTAGTACAGGTGCTCAAGGTAATACAGGTGCTCAAGGAGCTCAAGGTTCACAAGGAGCTCAAGGAGCTAGCCAAGGTTCACAAGGTGCGGTTGGAGCTCAAGGAGCCCAAGGTTCAACAGGAGCTCAAGGAGGACCTCAAGGAGCTCAAGGAGCTGTTGGTTCAACGGGTGCACAAGGAGCCCAAGGTGCACAAGGAACCCCTACAGGAGCTCAAGGAAACATAGGGGCTCAAGGAGCTACAGGAGCCCAAGGCGCACAAGGAGCAAGTACAGGAGCCCAAGGTGCAACAGGTAGAACAGGTGCTCAAGGTTCACAAGGAGCCCAAGGTGCAAACACAGGAGCCCAAGGTAACGTTGGTGCTCAAGGAGCTCAAGGAGCCCAAGGTGCTCAAGGTGCTAACACTGGAGCACAAGGTGCTCAAGGATTACAAGGTAACCAAGGTGCTCAAGGAGCTCAAGGTGCAAATACAGGAGCTCAGGGTGCTCAAGGTCCAGGTGGAGCACCAGGACCTAACAACGGTCCAACAGGTGCACAAGGTTCAACAGGAGCCCAAGGTGCCACAGGTGGTCAAGGGTCACAAGGTGGTCAGGGAGCTCAAGGGTCACAAGGTCCTCTAGGTCCTACTGGTCCACCATCAGACCAAAGATTAAAGGATAACATCAAACCTTTACAGGATGTTATGGAAACCATAAAATTAATTCAGGGAGTTAGATTTGATTGGTTACCCCATAAAAAAATCGTTGAAGACCCAAATATTGCTACACCATATGCCTTTACGGGTGGTTCTGTCGGATTCATTGCTCAAGACTTAGAAAAAGTTGTTCCCGAAGTCGTTTGGACTGATGATGAAGGATTTAAGTCTGTTGACTATGATTCAATGGTTGCATTTGGAATCGGAGCAATAAAAGAACAACAAGTCAGAATCGACAATATTTTGAAGAGAATAAATTTATTGAAAGAAAAAATAAATGGCTGAAGATATTATAATAACCCCAGGTAGTGGACAGATAGATTTTTTGGACACTGGAAGTACATCAACTCTACTTGTTGTATCTAGTGGTACTCTCCAATGGAAAAGAGGTGCAACAACCTATCTTACATGGAATTCAGCCGCTCCAACATTTAGGGTTAGTGACGCGGACTTGAAGTTGACTACCAAGTTAGTTAACAATGCTTTAGACCCATTGATAACTTCAGTCGGTTGGTTGGGAAATCCCGAACCACAAGGAGCTCAAGGTCCTACAGGTGCTCAAGG
>RFPQ01000171.1 GCA_009926035.1 Betaproteobacteria bacterium | reverse complement strand
TATGTTTGAATCATATGGTTTTGATTGGGATTATTTTATAAAGCAAATAAATGATAGTATATATAATTTAACTAAAAACGATTTTAATGAATTATTTTTAGAAATGGAAGGTATCGCTGAAGGTTGTAAAGCTAATGGAACAAAAACAACAATTGAAGAAATAATTGCTTGGAATTTTTACATGTCAATCCCATATTGGTTTCAAATTATTTCAGGAACAGCAAGTGGAAAAGAGGGTGGAGGAATTATAAAAACTATGGATCATTGTAGTGCTTTTATTGCTGTAGGAGATTTTACAGAAAAAGGTGATATTGTTGTAGCACATAATTCATTTACAGATTATGTAGACGGACAATTTTCAAATGTTATTTTAGATTTAATACCTAAACAAGGTCATCGTTTTATTATGCAGACATCACCTTGTTGGATTTGGAGTGGAACAGATTTTTTTGTTACATCTGCAGGTATTATTGGAACAGAAACAACTATAGGAGGGTTTTTACCATATGAACCTAAGTATCCAATTGGATACAGAATAAGAACAGCCATGCAGTATGGAAATAATGTAGAAGATTACGCAAAAATACTTATTTATAATAATTCTGGTGATTATGCTAATTCTTGGTTATTTGGTGATATTAAAAATAATGAGATTATGAGATTAGAATTAGGTTTAAAATATTATAGTATATCTAGAACAAAAAATGGATATTTTACTGGTTTTAATGCTCCTTTTGACCCAAGAATTAGAAATTTGGAAGTTAATAATTCTGGATTTTATGATATAAGAAGACATCAAGGTGCAAGAAGAGTAAGATTAACAGAGTTAATGAAACAATATAAAGGAAAAATAAATATTGAAATAGCAAAAAAAATAATATCAGATCATTATGATGTTTATCTAAAAAAAGATGATAATCCTTGCTCTAGAACTGTGTGTTCTCATTATGATTTAGATAAGAGAGAATATATGTCACAAGCTGATAGACCTAAGCCATATGCGCCACATGGTGCTGTTGATGGAATTGTTTGTGATTCATCATTAGCTAAAAATATGTCATTTATTGCTCCTTTCGGCACCAAGTATTTATGACCCCACCGACATCGGTCAACGATGAGGCACTAGCCAAGGGCTTAACTGGACATGACCCGTTGATGCACTAGCGCATGTAAAATATGAGCATGAGTTCGTCTATCGAGGACGTTACCGAAAGCCTCATAGGAATTAAGGATCAATTCCTCGAGAATGATGAGATTCTCCAAGCAGTCCTCGAGCATGAAGATTCAGAAGAACTATTAATAGTCTTGGGGATGGCAGATGCGTTGTCTGCGGGCGTGATCACCCTAAACAAAACTGGCGAGAAGCGCTTGAAGTCTACTTTAAAAGAGCTAGAACAATTACTTGAGGATTTCGAAGATGGTGATGAATAGTGCCGCAAGGACTGTATTCAGATCCGTTTTTGAAAGCTCTCATAAGAAAAGAATCGAAATTAGCTGAAGAATTCTTTGAAACAATTGCTGATTCCGACTTTATTGGGGAGGACGAAGTAGTTTCTTGCCTAGAAGTCCCAGGATGGGTTCTAGAGAAGGCAGCAATCAAAGCTTGTTTAAATCCAAATCTACCTTCAAATAAATTCGAGGAACTACTACGGGACCAGAAGATTCTGTCTGAGAATTTTTGGTCTATTTTTAAGTACCCAAATTTAAGTAAGTCCCAAATCCGAAATTTAATGAAGAATGAAGACGTAAACGTAAGGGGGCTTGCACTTGCCCATGACCACGGAAATAAATCAGAGTTGTTAAATTTCCTTAAAGAACAGATATCAACCAACAACTACAAATGTTACGTGATTATAGGCATATGTCAAAAGATTGAGTTACTAGATGAAGTCTTTAATTACCTTCTTAGCGTTCATGAATATGGTGGTGCCTCTCGAACAATTGGTGAAGCTTTGTGGAATAACGTAACTTTGAGTGCAGAACAAAAAGCCGCTCTTGTATTGTCGGGAATCAAACCCAAAGTTGATGACAATAGTAATTTTTGGGGCAACCACAATCCTCAATTCATTTCATCTCTTCCTTTCCTACAATATCTAATGGCTGAATTTGAGTTTTCCAAACGTGAAAGATTTGAAAAATTGAGAGCTTTTAATCCAAGAATTCGGGAATTTTTTACGAGCCAAGGGCACCACTTGTCAGTATTGATCCCCGGGGACGAGAGCCGAATTGAAGTAACTCGCGATGGTCTCGAAGACATTTCCGCACTTCAGCTACTCAATCGACTTTTCTGGACAGACTTATGCCAAAGTGGAGATTTTGAGATCTATCGTAGAAACGCTTA
>RFPQ01000018.1 GCA_009926035.1 Betaproteobacteria bacterium | reverse complement strand
ATGCATTAACCCAGAATCATTACTTAAAAATGAGTTGCATATACTCATTACATCAATAACTTCTTCAAGTTTTGTCTTGCCAATAAGATTAATTACTTTATTTTTTGTAAGTTTATCCAGCGATCTTCCAAGATCATGATCATTTGAAGATCCCAGCAAAATAACTTTCCAATCATTTTTTATGGCTTCAATTGCGACTTTTGCAAAATATTCAACAGGCCATCTTTTAGCTTCACCATATTCAGCGCCTGGAGCAATTCCTAAAACTTTATCAGATGGTTTTAATTTACCCTTTAAAAATTTTCTTGCTTGATTAGACTTCGAAATGAGGTGAGTTGATAAGCTCATTTTAAAATTTTTATTTTTTGGTGCGAGCGCTAAAAATTGATCAACAGTTCGATAAAGACTTTTATCTTTTTTAATACGATCATTAATAAGTCCAAAGCGCATTTCTCCCAAAAATCCAGTGCGCATGGGAATATTGGCGAAAAAGGGAATAAGTGCTGATTTGAATGAGTTAGTTAATACAATGGCTTGTGTGTAACCCTCGACTTTTAGAGTTTTTCCTAATTGGTAGCGTTTAACTAAACTTAGTTCACCATGCGAAAACGGCAGAGCAATAGGTTTGTCAACTTCAGGCATTCGAGAAACTAAGGGGATAGTCCATAGAGGCGAAGCTAAGTGAAGCTCACTTTTGGGGTAATGATCTTTAATGACTTTAAAAAGTTTTTGTGCCATGACCATGTCGCCTAGCCATGACGGACCTACAACCAGAATTTTTTGAGAGCTCAAAATCTTAAGATATTTTTTTGATAATAGCGCTAGTACTTCTTCCAGGAACAATTGAAACTAATTCAACTTTACCATGCCATTTTTTTAATTCTTGATGGCCTACCACTTGATTCTTTTTGTAATCGCTGCCCTTAACTAATATATCAGGCCGAATTTTCTTTATTAAATGTAGTGGCGTTGCTTCACTAAAAATGACAATACCATCTACAGAAGAAAGTGCTGCAAGGACTCTTGCTCGATCTTCTTGATGTATTACAGGCCTAGATTTCCCCTTTAGTCTGGTTACAGATGAATCGCTATTAAGAGCAAGAATTAAGACATCACCTAATTTTTTTGCTTTTTCAAGATAAGTCACATGGCCAGCGTGAAGAATATCAAAGCAGCCATTTGTAAATACAATTTTCTTTTTCTGTTTTTTCCAGATTGTTACTTGCTCCATGAGGCTTTCAAGTGAGTGAATTTTTTTCTCTTGATCTGAGTGTTGTGCGTTTAAAGTTTTAATTAAGTCTGCATGCGTAATCGGAATCGTACCTAATTTGCCAATTACTATACCTGCGGCAATATTAGCAATATTAAGTGAGGCTTCAATAGGCATTTTTGCGATCATACATGCCGCTAGAGTAGCAATAACTGTATCGCCAGCTCCCGAAACATCAAAGACTTGTTGTTGATTGACAGCGGGTAAATTTTTAATTGTATTGCCTTGGATTAAATCAATACCATCTTCACCCTTTGTCATTGCTATAAATTGTAAATTGAGGGATTTCTTTAATTTTAAAAGCGGTGTTAAAAAGTTAGTATTTTTAGTGACATGAATATGACAGGCTTCAATCGCTTCTTTTTTATTTGGTGTAATAGCCGTTGCATTTTTATATTTTTCATAGTGAATACCCTTGGGGTCTACTAGTACAGGTATTTTTTTTAATCGTGCGATTTTGATCACGTGCTGACATAAACGCTCACTTAAAACACCTTTTGCATAATCTGAAAGTATCACTATCGCTGGTTTTTTATTCAGAAGCGTCATAATTTTTTTAATAAGCGCGTGAGAGTCGATCAAATCAGCGGTTGCTTCTTGATCAATTCGCATCATTTGTTGATGTTCGCCAATAATGCGCGTTTTTGTTGTAGTTGGATTCTTATCTTTTAAGATGCCATCTATACCAATATGATTTTTTTTAAGAATCTCAAGTAATTTTTTTCCATCTATATCATTACCAATTTGGCCAGCTAACACTGTTTTAATTCCTAATAGCGATAAATTTGCTGCAACATTACCAGATCCTCCAATGCGATCAAAAGACTCTTTTAGCCTTACGACGGGAACAGGCGCTTCAGGAGAAATTCTTGATACGTTACCAATTAAATAACGATCTAGCATTAAGTCGCCAATAACTAATGCCCATTGATTACGAGCATTGAATTTATTTTTGATAATTTCGATATCAGTCATCTATTAGATACTTTCATCAATGAGTTCACAAAGCGTATGTCCGATTAAGATATGCGCCTCTTGAATTCTTGCTGTTTCATTTGAATCTACGACGATACTGTGATTTGATATTTTTTTAATAAGCCCGCCATCGCCCCCAGTTAGTCCGATAGTAATGGCACCTAATGTATTTGCTTTTTCTAAACCTTTCACCACATTTTTACTGTTACCTGATGTAGAGATGCCAATCACCACATCATTCCTTAAGCACAATGCTTCAACTTGTCTTGAAAAAATATGTTCAAAGCCATAGTCATTTCCAACTGCTGTGAGAATTGATGTATCTGTAGTTAATGCAATCGCAGGCAAACCTTTTCTTTCTTTAACAAAGCGACCAACAATTTCTGCCGCAATATGTTGACTATCGGATGCGCTTCCGCCATTGCCAAAAATCAATACTTTGCCACCAGCGTGAAGTGTCTTTTTAATGATATCTGCGACTTCATTTACATCATTGATGACAGAGGATAGTTTATGAATCGTATCAAGATGACTTTGAAAAATAGATTCTATTCTTTTTATATTTTCACTCATGCATATGTATCACTTTTTGTTAGGTAATTTGTTGCGTAATCTTTAACACCTTCTTCAATAGTTAAGAAAGGTTTTGTATATCCCGCGTCTTTTAGTTTCTTAATGTTTGCTTCAGTAAAGTATTGGTACTTTCCTTTAAGATCATTTGGCATATCAATATATTTAATTGCATTAAGATCGCCCCCCACACTTTTAACGAGCGACTCTGCTAGCGCTTTAAAGCTCGATGCTTTTCCTGTGCCTACATTATAAATACCTGAATGATCTTTGTGGCTTAAAAAATGTAAGACAGCTGATGCTGCATCTTTGACATAAACAAAATCTCGTAATTGCATACCATCTTGATAGTCCGGACGATCGCTTTTAAAGAGCCTTATTTCACCTTCTTTTTTAAGTTGGTTAAATGAATGAAATACGACGCTTGCCATTCTATTTTTATGGTATTCGTTTGGACCATACACATTAAAGAATTTAAAACCGCACCAATGTGGCGGTGTTTTTTCTTTCGCGAGTACTTGCTGAACAGCCCATTGGTCGAAGAATTGCTTTGAATAGCCGTAAGCGTTAAGGGGCCTTAGTTTGCTTAGCTCAGATTCTTTATCATCATATCCAAACTCACCTCCGCCATAAGTAGCTGCGGAGCTTGCATAAAGAAAAGGAATTTTGTGTTCGCTTGCGTAGCGCCATAAATTTTGGCTGTAACGAATATTATGATTTAAGAGTTTGTTGAAATCGGTTTCAGTTGTAGCGCTGATTGCACCCATATGAATAATGGCTTCAATATCTTGTTTTTTTTCAAGCCAAGGAAAAAGATCATTTTTATCAAGATAATCGATATATGTTCGTTTGCTTAAATTATTCCATTGATCTGGGTGTTGGATGTCATCGACGATAATGATATCTTTTCGATCAAGGATAGTATTAAGATGCCAAGCAATGACACTTCCTATCATGCCAGCACCACCAGTCAGTATTATCATAATGAAATATTGTCTTTAAATAATTAAGACTGCTTCTTTTCTACGAGCAGAGCTCTTTTTTTAGTGATTGCTGAATTTCGAGTCTCTTTTTTAGCGGTCCAAGTCTTATCAATCCAGCCTTGTAAATTTTCTAGAATTATACCTTGCATCGCATTAATCCATTCCGGATCATCATTGAGCGCCGGAATATAGCTAAAGCTTTTACCACCATGGCTTAAGAAAATATGTCTGCCCTCAATATTAATTTCTTCCAAAGTTTCTAGACAATCACTTGAGAATCCAGGGCAAATGACATGTACATTTTTTTCTTTCTTTTTGCCTAAATCGGCCATCATTTCAGCGTAATATGGTTTTAGCCATTCAGCCCTACCAAAACGCGATTGGAAGGACACCATGTATTCACTTTCTTTTAATTTCAAAGCTTCAGCCAGTAAGCGCGCAGTTTTATAGCATTCGCAATGATAAGGGTCACCTTGCATCAATGATTTTTTTGGTATGCCATGAAAACTCATAACTAATTTTGAAGGCCTTCCATTTTTTTTCCAGAACTGTAAAACGGATGATTTAAGCGCATTAATATAAAGAGGGTGATCATGATAATTTCGCACAGTTCTCACTGCAGGAACATTTCTTGTTTTAAGCAGTACACGCCATAAGGCATCCATTGCTGATGCGCTTGATGAAGCCGCATATTGTGGATAGAGCGGAAGCAAAAGAATTTTAGTACAATTTTTTTCTTTTAATTTAAGCACTGCATTTTTCATTGAAGGATTACCATAAGACATTCCTAATTCCACTTCAATGGGCTGAGAAACTGCTTTTTTAATTTTTGTGCTTAATGCTTTTGTTTGATTTGTAGCATTAACTAAAAGTGGAGAGCCTTTTTTAGTCCAAACTTTCGCATATTTTTTTGCTGAGCTTCCTGGCCTAAAGACCAAAATAATAAAATGAAGTATCCAGCACCAAATAAATCGAGGTACCTCGACAACCCTTCGATCCATAAGAAATTGCTGTAAGTATTTTCTTACAGCATGAGTGCTGAGAGAATCTGGAGTGCCAAGGTTTGCAAGTATGATGCCAATTTTTGGCACGTCACCATGTTGATATTGAGGTTCTTTTGTGAAGTAATTCATTTAATGTTGACTCAGTGCGTTAGAAAGAAGTTTTGCTGTGATATCGACAATAGGAATGACTCTTTCGTATGCCATTCTTGTAGGTCCAATGACACCTAGAGTACCTACAATTTCACCATCTGTTTCGTAAGGAGAAGTGATGAGGCTGCATTCATCTAGAGATGAATAGCCTGATTCATTCCCAATAAAAATTTGAATGCCTTCAGCAAGTTGACTTTTATCAAGAAGTTTCATGAGCGCTGTGCGCTTTTCAAAGACTTCAAAAATTTTTCTTAAGCTTGATATATTTTTTGCTAGCTCTTCAGATTGAATAAGATTACTTTGTCCTGTAATCACAATTGATTCACTTTCAGGAGAAATAACATCATTGCCTACTTCGATAGCCGCTGTCATAAGCTTAATCATATCAGCATGCATTTTAGATAATTCTTCTACAAGCGTATCTTTTACTTTGGCAAGAGTGTTTCCGCTAAAATTGTGATTAAAATAATTTGCAGCCTCAATTAAATCATCGTGAGTGTAATGCTTTTCAGTCATCACAATTCTGTTTTGAACGTTACCGTCATTTGTTACAATAATTACAAGAATTTTTTTCTCAGATAAGCCAATAAATTCCAAGTGCTTGAATGTTGTTTTTTTTGCTTTGGGTATGAGAACTACACCAGCAAAATGTGTCAGTGTCGATAAAATATCTGCGGCATTATTAATAATTTTTTTGTTGTCACCAATATTCATTTGATCTTTTAATGAGGTGACCGTTTTAGCGTCCAAAGGCTTAACGGTTAGAAGAGAGTCCACAAAAAGCCTATAACCTAATTGCGTAGGAATTCTTCCTGCAGAAGTATGAGGGCTTGTAATAAAACCGAGATCCTCAAGATCTTTCATGGTATTGCGAATAGAAGCCGGACTTAAATCAAGGCCTGATGATTTAGAAAGGGTTCTAGACCCGACAGGTTGACCATCATGAATATGTTGTTCAATGAGGGTTTTTAAAAGAATTTGGGCGCGCTTATCTAGCATCATCAAATAGGGTTATTCATATAAATCGATATGCTTTAAAATACTCCGTAAAGCCTAATTTTCAAGGTGTAATAAGCCATTCTAACACGCAGCACTTTTGTAAATGAATGCTTATATACTAAGTTTTTCTTTATTAAATTGCTATATATTCTTACGTCTTAAGTATGCTTTAATTCAATTATGGAAAGTCTCTTTAAATCAGTCGCAATTATCGGAAAGTATGCGAGCGGAAGCGAATCTTCTGACATTGAATCCCAGCTTTTAGAACTCGCTCAATATTTAACGAATAAGCATATCAATATCTTCATTGAGGCTAAAACTCATCAATCTGGAAAGTTTCAAGCCTTTCAATCGATTGCATTAGAAGATATTGGAACAAAAACAGATCTCGCGATTGTCGTCGGTGGTGATGGCACTATGCTTGGGGTTGCAAGATCTCTAGTGAATTTTGATATTCCTTTGATAGGGATCAATCAAGGACGTTTTGGATTTTTAGCAGATTTAAATACCAGTAATATGCTGGAGTCGATCGATGAGATATTTCGGGGCTCCTCGTACAAAGATAAAAGAATGCTTTTGCAATCTAAAATTTTTAGAGGTAAGACATGCATTCATGAGTCATTAGCGCTCAATGATGTCGTTGTGCGAAGCGGTTCCCGTCTGATTGAATTAGAAGTGTCAATTAATGGTAGTTTTGTTCATAAACAAAGATCAGATGGTCTTGTTGTCACTACACCGACAGGAACAACTGCTTATGCACTCTCCGCAGGCGGCCCCATTCTTCACCCTGAATTGGAAGCCATTTCGATTGTACCAATTAGTCCGCACACATTAAGTAATCGTCCTATCGCTGTGAGCAGTCAAAGCCTTATCGAGATCCATGTGGTGAGTATGGATGAATCTTATTTAAGCATTGATGGGCAACTTAAAGTGCCGCTTGAACTTCATGATCGTGTTGAAATTAAGCGCGCTGAAAAAATGATTACGCTTCTTCATCCAAAAGACTATTGTTATTTTGAGATGTTAAGAAAAAAATTAAACTGGGGTTAATGAAGCGCTATGTTACTTAATCTATCTATCCTTGATTTTGTGATTGTTGACAAAATGAGTTTGGATTTTAAATCTGGTTTTTCAGCATTAACAGGTGAGACAGGCGCTGGAAAATCAATTCTCATTGACGCTCTATCCTTAGCTTTAGGACAGCGCAATGAAGGTGGGGTGGTAAGGCTTCACCAAGATAAAGCAGATATTAGCGCTATCTTTGATATTAAAGACAATCAGGAGGTGATTGATTGGCTTAAAGAAAACGAACTTGAATCTGATAACTATGAACTCATTTTAAGAAGAGTGATTCATGCGGATGGAAAATCAAGAGCTTTTATTAATGGCAAATTAGCAACACTGCAACAGTTAAAAGAATTGGGCGAGTCACTCGTTGATATTTATAGTCAAAACTCTCACCATTCACTTTTAAAATTAAGCGCACAAAGACAAATTTTAGATGATTTTGGCGGTCACTCAGACTTAGCACTAAAAACTTATAATCTATATCAAACATGGTACAAGCTTCACATACAAAAAATTGAATACGAAAAAAATACGCAAATTTACAGTGATGAGCTCGCAGATTTAAGAGATAAATTAAGGGAGTTAAAACAACTTTCATTTACTTTGAGCGACTGGGAAGTCTTGCAGCAAGATCACGCCATGATGTCACATGGCAACGAGCTTATTGAAGATATTAATTTTTGTATTGAAGTTTTAGAAAAAGATGAAACAGCGATTTCAGATAGACTCCATTTGATCCAGCAAAAAATTTCATTCGGTGACTATTGATGAGAAGCTAAAAGAATCTTCCGAACTTATTGATTCTATTAATATACAAACAGAAGAACTTCTCCGCTCCCTTAATCGATATTTGCAAAAAGTTGATTTAGATCCAGAAAGACTGAAAGACATTGAGGCCCGAATTCAAGCGATACATAATTTTGGTAGAAAGCATCGTATCAAGCCTGAGGAGTTTGAATCCACACTCATTACCTGGCAAGCGCGTAAGGATGAGCTTGAGTCTTTCCAATCAGATAATGGTATCGATGCCAAGGAAAAAGCAGCGCTCCAAGCTTTTAATGAAAGCGCACAATTATTAACTGAAGCGCGAAAAACTGCTGCCGCGACTTTAAGTCAAAACATCACTCAAGCGATGCAAAAACTATCTTTTAGCCATGGACGCTTTGAAGTGAAACTCACATCTCAAGACCCAACAGCACATGGTCTAGAGCATATTGAATTTCTAGTGGCATCCCACTTAGGCGCTGAACCGAGACCCATTCAATTCATAAGGCAGCGTCTGGAGGTGAGCTCTCTCGCTTAAGTCTTGCAATTCGTGTGGCATCCATTTCCAAAGCAAATGTGCCGTGTATGATTTTTGATGAGGTGGATGTAGGTATTGGAGGTAGTGTTGCAGAAATTGTAGGTAAGCTTTTAAAAGAATTAGGTAATCACGATCAAAGACAAGTGTTAGTTATTACCCACTTACCTCAAGTTGCATCATTAGCTATTCATCATTACAAAGTATCCAAAACACAGGAAAACAATCAAACACTCAGTCACATTCATTTAATGGATGACAAGATGCGTGTTGATGAAATTGCGCGTATGTTGGGTGGTATATCGATTACCGACACCACAAGAGAACATGCAAAGGAAATGTTACAGATTTAAACCTTGTTAGGGCAGGGTGTTTTTGTACATTCAGCATAAATATAAAGGGAATGTTCTTGGATGACAAATCCTTTTTTACTTGCAATGATTTTCTGTCTTTTTTCAATTTCATCATCACAAAATTCTTCAACATGACCACATTGCATACACACGATATGATCGTGATGTTGAGAGTCACTTAATTCAAATACAGCCTTATCACTTTCAAAATGATGGCGTATTAAAAGACCTGCTTGTTCAAATTGAGTGAGTACACGATAAACTGTTGCAAGACCTACATCTTCGCCAGATTTAATTAAAAGCTTATACACATCTTCCGCTGAAAGATGTTTTGCATCACTGTGCTCAAAAAGACTTAAGATTTTAAGTCGGGGAAGCGTTGCCTTAAGCCCTGATTTTTTTAAATCTTTATGATCTTGTGCCATCACATCACCTTAAAAATTGCTTTACGAAACATTTTGAATACTGTCTAGCATGTTATATTAATACGCATTATGTTTAAAGTTATAAAAATGCGTATATTCCTTCTTGTTTTAAGTCTTTTAGTTACTGCCTGCTCTTCTTCATTACCCTCTATTAAGCCTTATAAGATGCCAATTCAACAAGGCAATTTAGTCACCTCAAAAATGATGATGCAATTAAAGCCAGGCATGACAAAAACCCAAGTGCGATTTGTCATGGGCACACCATTAATTTCTGATAGCTTTCATAAAGATCAATGGGATTATTTTTATCAAATGGAAAAAGATGGTGCCATTATTGAAAAAAGAAGAGTCACTTTAATGTTTGAAAAAGACTTACTCGTTAAGGTAAAAGGTGACGTTATTCCTGCCGCTCAAAACAAGAATGAAGAGCGTCAAGAAGTAGCGCCTCAAATAAATAATGAGGCTAATCAGAAACCAGTTCAAAAAGAAAAAGGTATGCTTGATCGTTTAAAATTTTGGGAAAATGATGAGGAAAAACCTGCTCCAAAAATAGTACCACCTAAAAAAGAAGTACCCCTAGAAGAAAGAAAACTTGTGACACCCAAGAAAGAAATATCTGAGCCAGTGAAAGCTGAAGAGCCTGAAATTAAAAAACCTGCGACGGAAGCTCCGCCAGTAGACATTAAAAAAGAGCCAGCGATGGCAAAACCCGAAGCTCAAAAAGCTGACAATTCAAAACCATTGCCAGCTGAAACTGATCGAAATTATTTTGATTTAATGCTAGAAAAAATAGGATTCTAATCATATGAGTAAAATAAATATTCTTATCGTAGGCGCATCTGGCCGCATGGGTCAGACACTGATCCAAGAAATTGCTGCTGATAAAGAATTGGCGCTTGTAGCAGCTATTGATCACAAATCGAGCGAGAAGCTAGGTCGCGACGCGGGAGAAGCATTGGGTATTCCGACAGGCGTTAAGATCGATCACGATATTGCTAAAGTGATTTCATCTGCTGATGTTCTGATTGATTTCACAAGACCTGAAGCAAGTCTTGCATATTTGAAGCTATGTGAAGCACATCAAGTAAAGTATGTCATTGGCACTACTGGATTTTCAGATCAAGAAAAGAAAATGATTCTTGATGCTTCAAAAACGATACCGATTGTTTTTGCACCTAATATGAGTGTAGGTGTTAATTTATTAATTTCATTAGTTGAAAAAGCAACGCAATTACTCAAAGATGATTTTGATATTGAAATTATTGAAGCGCATCATCGACATAAAATTGATGCACCTTCAGGCACAGCTTTGAGATTAGGAGAAGCGGTTGCAAAAGCAAGCGGCAGAGACCTTAAAAAGGATGCTCAGTATGAGCGTTATGGCAACACAGGCGAGCGCCTATTGGTTTTTCAACGATTCGCGGTGGCGACATTGTAGGGGACCATACAGTTTTGTTCGCAGGCACGGGTGAGCGTATTGAATTAACTCACAAGGCTTCAAGTCGAGCGACCTTTGCCAAAGGGGCGCTCAGAGCTGCAAAGTTTTTGTCTCAACAAAAAACCGGCCTTTTTGACATGCAAAAGGTCTTAGGACTTTCTGATCAATAGCTATTTATCGTGATTTAGTGCGTTGAAATAAGGCGCTAAATCGACTATAATATCTACGATATATGAAACGGGAGCTGCTAAAAACTTCTCCCGTTTTGTATATCCAGTACCCAAACCCTTGAATTCGCAAATACTGGAGAATCATTTTGTCGCGAAATATGTCGGCAGTGTTAGTGCTT
>RFPQ01000170.1 GCA_009926035.1 Betaproteobacteria bacterium | reverse complement strand
TCAAATAATTTTTTTAATAACAACATATCTTTTTTGTGAAGTGTTGCCATAACCTCTACACCAAGTAAGTAAGATGCGATATTAAGATAAAGCCATATCAGTGAAATAAAAAGATTTCTCATGCCACCAAAAAAGGTACCATAGGATTGACTCAATGATAAAAAGATATCAAAAGTTGATCTCAGTCCAAGCCATAAGAGAGCGGTTAGTAGCGAACCTAAAACAATATGTTTTACATCGACTTTAATAGGAAAGAAGAATCGATTAAAAAGTGCCAAAGATAAAACAACAAATGAGAATGAACTTACAAAATAAATCATTTGTGAATTTACAAAACTTAAATATTCGCCAAAGAACATAGCAGCTTTTTGAAAGACCATGCCTGATAAAGTAAAGAGAAAGAAAAGTAAGAGTATGCCAATAATAGCAACGATATCTCGAAACTTACTTTTTAGAAATGATGGATCTTCTTCAGTCGCCGAAATAATAAGAAGACTTGAACGAAGAGAGCTTGTGAGGGGCGTTGCTGCCCACAATAAAATTAATGTACCTAAGATACCCCATACTTTGGTATGGCTTGATACCTTATAAACTTCAAGCATAATTTTTTTACTCATTTGCGGTAATAAGTCACTTGTAAGAAGCGCTAATCTTCCCAAAGCAAACTCAGAATTAACTAACCAATGACTTAAGAAAAAGAAAATGAGAAGAATCATGGGGATCAGTGCAAAAAGAGAAAAGAAAGATAAGGATGCAGTTAAGCCGAATACATTATGACGTTTGCAACCTGCCAATGTCTCTTTTATCATGAAGATGGGCAGTGACTCATCTTTTTTTTGGTAAAGATTTTTGAAAAGCGGATGCACTTTAATCATCAAGCTAATACTCTATAGTGATTGGTAGCTTTAACAAGTTCGCTTGTCATTGTAGGCTCTGAAGCTGAGTGTCCGGCATCCGGCACCATAATAAAATTTGCATGTGGCATGCATTGATAAAGTTCATATGCCGTAATAGGAGGACACACCATGTCGTAGCGCCCTTGAATAATAGTTGTTGGAATATTTTTTAATTGTTTAACTTCTTCTAATATTTTTTTTCCATCAATAAAACATTGATCTTTGATGTAATGAAGTTGAACCCGTGCACGCGCAATTTCATTTTGTATATCTTCATCTGTGAGCGTTTTATTTTCTTCTGCTTGAGGAATCAATTTTAAAAGACCACTCTCAAAACGATTCCATGCGATGGATGCTGGCCCACTAATTTTTAAATCATTTGAAAATACAAATTCACTATAATTTTTTACAAGCTCATTACGTTTATCAATTGGTAGAAAATCGAGAAGTGTTTGATGGGCTTCTGGAAAAAAAGCCCTAACTTCGCCGAGGAACCAATCAAGCTCAGTTTTACGACTTAAGAAGATACCTCGCAAAATAAGTGCTTTGATCGTTTCGGGATATTGAGTTGCATACGCTAGAGCTAAAGCGCTACCCCAAGAGCCTCCAAAAATAATCCAACTTTTTATACTAAAATGTTTTCGAATGGTCTCCATGTCAGATAGAAGATCTGCCGTAGTATTGCCGTTCGTTTCTCCTAGAGGTTTACTTTGCCCGCATCCCCTTTGATCAAAAAGAATGATTTGGTAGTGTTTTGGATCAAAAAATTGTCTTTGTTTAGGGTTAGTTCCTCCACCAGGCCCTCCATGAAGAAAAATAATAGGTTTTCCATGAGGATTTCCTGATAGTTCGACATAAATTTTATGTCCGTGAGGCCTTTCTAACCAGGTCGTATGATAGGGTGAAATCTCTGGATATAAGGTATATAAAGATTCAGTTGGCATGGAAAATATTTAGCTTTCTTATTGATTTTATTAGATATTTTAACAAACTTAAGAAAATTCAGGAATACTTAAAATTTAGACTTAAAAAAATGTTAACAAATTGTAACGAAATTGTTGCAATTCTAAAAAAAGAGGCATATATTACTACTCAAGCATAAGTCAAATTGTGCTGAAAGTAAGCCTTCGAAGCACCTTCGAGTCTTAAAGTGAAACACTTTAAAATTTAAAGTGACTAGAGAGTTTACTTCTTTTTAAAACCCTTAGTAAAAACTATGGAGATTTATATGAAAATTAACAAAATCAAGTTAGCTCTTGGTTTAGTAGCTGGTCTATCAGTGGCAATGCCAATGATTGCTTCAGCAGCTGCTGATCAAGAAAAAGCAATTGCTAATCCTGATAACTGGGCAGCACCACGCGGTGACTACACAAATCAGGCCTACAGCAAATTAACACAAATTAACCAAGGTAACGTAAAAAACCTTAAAGCAGCATGGACATTCGCTACTGGTGTAAACCGT
>RFPQ01000169.1 GCA_009926035.1 Betaproteobacteria bacterium | reverse complement strand
ATCCTGCATAAGTATCAGAAATGCAACACTTTTTTTGTTTTCGGCGATGCCTTTTCCTTGGTAAAGATCGAATAAAGCCATTTTATTTAAGAACGGAATTTTAGCCTTATTTACCGCATCTAAAATCGAATCGATCTCAACTGAGTCATCTACTACGATAGCAATATCACGTCTTACGGGAAGGAATTTTGAGATTTCGTCGTATTTAAACGCCTTATCTTCCAAAAGCTTGTCCATTTTTAATTCAAAAATAAAGGGGGCTTTAGGCAGGGAAAAATGTTGCTGCCATTTTGGATGTAATTTACCCACCCAACCTATCGATTGTGCGTCCAAAAAGACTTCTGCTGATTGTCCTGGATGAAGCGCAAATGGTGTTTTATCACTTCTTTTAAATGTGAGTGATTTCGACGTTAAAGCTTCAACATGCGCTTTTATGTCATAGAAATCAATATCGCGAATTTTATCAGCCCATTGCTCGGGCATAAAACTACCGTAACTTAGTCCCGATATCACTTCGATCTCAATAAAATCTTTTTTTGCACCATGAAAAGTTTGTGCGATCTCAAAAATATTTAAACGCGACACTTGACGATTTAAATTGTAAGTTAAAACTTCAAGGTGACTTCCCCATAAAGATGATCGCATCGTCGACATCTGGCTTGCGATTGGATTTTGTAATTGAATCAGATTAGAATTTCCGTGTAATGATTTCTCAATCTCATCTTCAATAAAGCTATAAGTCACTACCTCATAAAAACCACGAGATGTGAGTCTTTCTTTGAGGTCACGATGATAAGTACCGGATATGGGCAACATCACTTGATGGCTTAGGGGATGATGTGAAGGAATTTTATCGTAGCCATATAATCGCACAACTTCCTCAATCAGATCTTCTTCAATAGCAATATCAAACCGATAAGAAGGAGGTGTGACTTTAAATCCTTCGATTGTTTTATTAACTTCAAAACCTAATTGAAGAAATATTCGCTCAACATCTTGACTGGGTACTTCAATGCCTAAGATAGCATTTAATTTTTTAAGTCTTAGATGAATTTCATTGCGCTTAGGTAAAGTATTTAAAACTTCTGTAATCTCTCCCGCTTCTCCACCACAATATTCAATAATAAGAGAAGTTGCACGCTCTAGTGCATGTCGCGTGTTCGAGAAATCTACACCACGTTCAAAACGATAAGATGAGTCTGAAGATAAGTTATACACTCTAGCCTTACCAGCAATCACAATAGGATCAAAAAAAGCACTTTCCAAGAAAATAGTTTGAGTATTATCAGTCACTGATGAAGGCATGCCACCCATCACACCAGCAAATGCAATTGCACCGGAGTTATCGGCAATAACTAAATCTTTTTTAGATAATTTAATTTTTGTATCATTGAGCAAATGTATAGGTTCTTCAGATTTTGCGAATCTAATCACAACATCACCTTGCAATTTTTCATAATCAAATGCATGAAGTGGTTGTCCAATCTCAAGCAATACATAATTCGTAATATCTACAATAGGACTGATTGACTTAATATTAGAGCGCTCAAGTCTTGACGTCATCCACTCAGGCAATGTTTTTGTATTATCTACATTTTTAATAATGCGACCACAATAACGAGGACATGCTGCTTTTTCTTCGACAACTATATTTTTCTTTTCACTTAGCTTAATTGGATTCACTTCGTAATAGATGGGCGAAAGTGAAGATGAACTAATGGCTGCCACTTCTCGAGCTAAACCCCAAACACTCAAACAATCGCTGCGATTAGGTGTTAATTTTAATGTTGTAATTTGATCATTAAGATCAAGCGCTACTCTTAAATCTGTACCATTTTTTAAATCATGGTTGAGCTCTAGAATGCCATCAGCTTCTTCAGCCAATCCTAATTCCTTTAATGAGCAAAGCATACCGAAAGATTCAACGCCTCGTACTTTTGCTTCTTTGATTTCAATCGAGGGCAATTTAGCGCCTACTAAGGCACATGCCACTTTAATGCCTTGTCTCGCATTAGATGCACCACACACAACTTGTAATGCCTTATCACCAATATTGACATCGCATACTTGAAGTCGATCTGCATCAGGATGTTTTTTAATAGCTACAATTTCACCGACTACAACATGGCTAAACGATGCACCTAGAGGATGAGAGTCATCAACATCTAATCCTGCCATAATCATGACGTGGTTAAGTGCATCACTGTCAAGTGATGTATTAACGTATGACCTTAACCAATTTTCAGAAAATTGCATGTTGAAATATCTTTAAATAAATTGCTGAAGAAAACGTAAATCGTTATTAAAAAAGTGACGTAAATCTTGTATGCCGTAACGCAACATTGTTAAACGTTCTATACCTAAGCCGAAAGC
>RFPQ01000168.1 GCA_009926035.1 Betaproteobacteria bacterium | reverse complement strand
ATCTTCAATAATAGTTTCCAAAGATTTTTTCATTGAATAATCAATTTCACTATGGCTCATATTTTTAATACTTTGAGGCATAAATCCAATATGACCACACACTTTAATATCTTTTGCTTTTAAGAATTTGACGACGGAAGCCAATGATGCCCCGCCTTCAAGTTTGACCATATCTGCACCAGCTTCAATAAGCGCTAAAGCGTTCTTATAGGCAAGATCATGGGTCTTATAAGTATTAATTGGGAGATCGCTTATGATAAACGTCGATTTAACTCCTCGTGCTACAGCTTGAGTATGATAAATCATGTCATTTAGTGACACATCATGTGTGTTGTCGTCGCCCTTAATAAACATGCCCAAAGAATCCCCGACTAAAAGAGCATTTACATTTATGGATTCTAAGAGGCTAGCAAATGAAGCGTCGTAGCAAGTCAGTATGGTAATTTTCTTGCCACTATTCTTCATGGATTTAAGGGATGTTAAATTCATAGCAGTTGTGGATTGAAAAATTCTCGATTACTTTTGATATTCATGATTCGTTCAATTAAGAGATCGATAGCATTTTTGTCATTTAGGATGTTTAAATTCTCATTATTAAGAATTAATACAGGCGAGTGGTTATAGCTATGAAAGTATTGGCTGTATGATTCTGCAATAGTTTCCAGATATTTAGTTGAAATATCCATTTCAAAATCAATATTTCTTTCTTTAATTCTTTTTTCTAGGGTTTCTATAGATGTTTGAATATAAATAATTAGATCTGGTTTAGGCGCTTTTAATTGTAAGTGCGAAAAGATTTGGTGATAGAGATTAAATTCCTCTTCATCTAAATTAATTTTTGCAAAAATAGGATCTTTTTCAAGAAAAAAGTCTGCAATTATCGATTTTTTAAACATATCTTTTTGTGAAATTTTTTGTATTTGATCAGCCCTTTGGAAAAGAAAGAATAATTGAGTTGATAAGGCGTATCGCTTCATATCCTCATAAAATTTAGGCAAGAAAGGATTTTTTTCAGCTTTTTCACTTAAAAAATTAACCGAAAATCGATCAGCTAAAATTTGTGCAAGCGTAGACTTTCCCGAACCAATCGGACCCTCAACAACAATATAAGGAAATTTATCAAAAATATTCATAAAGTTATGCGCTTGGCAATATTAGGGTCAAGTTCTTTGGCTATTTTAGCGATATCTCCTATAAGGGGAATAGTAATATTTCCATCAATTTCTTGCAGAGGGAAAATCACAAAAGCTCGCTCATGCATTCTTGGGTGCGGGATAGTAAGTTCTGGACTATTTATTCTTGCATCTCCATAAAGAAGGATATCCAAATCGATTGTTCTTGGTGCATTGGGAAATGAGCGCTCTCTTTTATGCAAATGCTCTATCATTTGAAGCTCAGATAAAAGCTCACGCGGGCTCAATTCTGTTTCAATCAGGACCACGGCATTAATAAAATCGGGTTGATTTTTATAACCCAAGGGTAGACTGGAATAGCAACTTGATTTCTTTAAAAGTTTACTTTTAGGCATCATTGCAATCTCATTAAATGCAGTGAGAACCTGATTGAGTGGATTTGCAAGATTACTTCCTATTGCAATATAAGCTAGAGCATCCATCTTAAATTATTTCCGGGTAAGTTCTTTAACCATCAATGATTTTTCATGATGATCAGCATCAATAAAATTTGTCCACCATATACCAATACTATGGTCGAGCTCGTTCGATTGGCATCTTAATAGCATGAAATCATAAGCAGCCCTGAATCTAGGATGAAGCAATAATCGATATATTTTTTTTGGAGATTGATTTTCAAAGCGAGATTGTAATCGCCATATTTCTTTCATCGTGATAGTGAAACGTTTATGAATTGGGAAGAGTTTAATTTGTTTTTCGATTACATCATCAATGGCTTGGTTAAGCCCGGCGATAGAGTGCTTAAGTTCTATTTTATATTGGTCCCATAATTGATGAACTTGATGCCACAACAAAAATGAAAATAAGAAGCTTGGGTTACAAGATTTATTTTGATTAATTCTCAAGTCTGTATTTTTAAGCCCATTTGAAATAAAAAGATCGATCTCTTTTGATTCGGCGTCCGGAGATAAAAAAAACTGCGAGTAGATGTTTTCATTACGCATGATTTTATAACTATTTAATCCATGACCGGTTAAGAAAAATTTAATGACTTCATCAAATAATCTTGAATGTGGGATCTCATGAAGCAAGGGAACAATTTTTTTGATAGGATTTCTCGAAGAGCTATTAAGAGACATATTAAGTTTTGCACATACACGAAACGCTCTTAATATACGAATGGGATCTTCTTGATAGCGCTTTTCCGGGTCTCCAATGATCCGAACAATGCCATTTTTAA
>RFPQ01000167.1 GCA_009926035.1 Betaproteobacteria bacterium | reverse complement strand
ATAATTATTTTTGTTTTGCCTGAGGGTTTAAATGTGAAGGTGGGGTTTATCGCCCTTCTTTCACTTTCAACACCTTGTCTAAAGCTACCTGAGTCTTCAATCATAGCGTTAATTCTTACAGCAAGTGTTTCATTAATCTGGTTGTTAAGATCTATGGATGAACGTTTATGGTCATAGGCACCACCTTGGATTCTGAATTCATTTTTACTTTCCCAATTAGCTTCTTTGACTACACGATTAATCACTCCACCAACACCGCCACGACCGAAAATCATACCGTTAGGCCCCATCAGAACCTCAACGCGATCTATATTGTAAAGGTCTCGGTAATATTGAACATCATCTCTCACGCCATCCACAAATAAATCTGATGTGCTTTGGTTACCTCTGAGCCAAAAACTATCTCGATTTCCCTCGCCTTGTCCTGCCA
This sequence comes from Betaproteobacteria bacterium, assembly GCA_009926035.1. Lineage (GTDB taxonomy): Bacteria > Pseudomonadota > Gammaproteobacteria > Burkholderiales > Methylophilaceae > Methylopumilus. Next base: position 1,945 of record RFPQ01000167.1, on the reverse strand, counting down.
TGACACCAGGGGAATATATAACTGCATCTGTCAAACCTAAAAGTGATTGATCTTTTATTTGTTCCTCAGTAATCACGGAAATTGATTGGGGAATATCACGAATTCGTGTATCTGTTTTTGTAGCTGTAGCCGTTCTTTTCTTAATGTATGTCTTAGCTAAATTATCTTTAACTTCAATTTCACTAAGCTCAATTTTTTTATAATAAAAATTTTCCTTTTCAGTTGTGTTTGCAAAAGAAACACCCGACAGTAAGCTTCCTAGAAAGAGGTAAGTTAATGTTTTATATAGATTTTTTAATTTATTGTATATATCCACATCTAAATGATAATCATTCTCATTTAAAACATCAAGGAAAATATTAATTTATATATTTTCAGCGTGGGGGCTGTTTTACAACACTAAGTTAGAGATAAGTCATAAAAGTGATAAAAGCAGAAAAATTTTCACTTTTTTAATTAAAATGATTTAAATCGTATGAAAACCATTCTTCTTAAATCAAATGACAGTGACGTAAATAAGGCATCTCAATTGCTTTCTGATGGCAAACTGGTTGCCATCCCTACAGAAACTGTTTACGGATTGGCTGCGGATGCGTCAAATATATCCGCCATAAATAAGATTTTTGAAGTTAAAAAAAGACCTCAATCACATCCTTTAATCTTACATCTCAAAAGCATCGATCAATTAAATGATTGGGCCATTGACATTCCAAGTGACGTCAATATTTTAGCAAAACATTTTTGGCCTGGACCCATGTCACTTTTATTAAAAAAACACCCGGATGTGCTTGGCGAAATTACTGGTGGATCAGACAAAATTTGTATTCGAATCCCTAATCATCCTGTGGCGCTCTCACTGCTCACAATGCTTAATAAAGGGATTGTCGCGCCATCTGCAAATTTATTTGGTCGTGTAAGCCCAACGTCAGCCAAACATGTCTTGGATGATCTTGATGGAAAAATTTCAGCTATTATTGATGGCGGTCAATGTGAAGTAGGGCTTGAATCTACCATTATTGATTTAACACAAATCCAACCTAAAATACTTCGTCCGGGAGGTTTGCCTATAGCTAATATTGAAGTAGTCTTAGATAAAAAAATTCTGCCTCATTCTAATTCTGATGAGAAAATATCAGGCAACTTATTGAATCATTATCAGCCTAGAGCATCCGTTCATCCATATAAGAAATCAGCAATTGAAGATTTAATTAACGATATGCCAAAAAATAAATCTGTCTTATTACTTTTAAGTGATATGAACAAAGACAATATACATATTCATCAAATGCCAAAAGATGCCTACCAATATGGGCAAGTTTTTTACTCGATACTAAGATTAATGGACGATAAAAAATATGAAAAAATATATATTGAATTGCCACCCGAAAAATCTGCATGGTATGCAATACATGACAGAATCAAGAAAGCTTCTTTTAAGGCGTAAATTATTTATTTAGAAGATAGAGCATTAAGCCAAGATATAGAAAAGCAAAAATAGCGAGAATCCAAAAGACCTTAAGCATATTTGTATTAATGTCTGAAAGTTTTTGATGTATTTTTTTAGCCACAATTAACTCCCAGAAAAATATATTTTACTTTATAAAAGCATGAGGATGATTTGAATTATAAATTATTATGATTAGATATCATTGCGTTCAGAATACTTTCTGAAGCATCTTTTATATTTGTTGGCTCATAGCCTCCTTCTAAGACAAACATCAAGCGATTCATGGAGTATTTTTTTGCAAGTGATAATAAAATATCAGTAGCTTTTTTATAACCATCATTTGAGTACTTTAATTGTCCAAGCAAATCATTTTCATGTGCATCAAATCCAGCAGAGACTAAAATAAATTCTGGTTTAAACTTGTCCATAGCAGGTATTAATTGATGAGTTAAACCTTCAATGAATTCTTTATCTCCTGCACCTTTTGGTAAATCGATA
>RFPQ01000166.1 GCA_009926035.1 Betaproteobacteria bacterium | reverse complement strand
TTTTGGAAGAATCGAAAGATTACTTACAAACAAAGTTGCAACTGGCGGTCCAAAAGGCTTGAAAAAAGGCGAAAAAATCTCTAAAGATTTTCTAGCTTCAATTAATAGATACGATTGGTTTGATATTCGTTTAGGTAATGACGACGCTTCAAAACAATTAGAAACATTGAAAGATAATTTAGCGGTTGCTAAAGAACAATTCGATAAACGTTTTGAAGAGAAAAAGCGTAAATTAACTCAAGGCGACGAACTTCCTCCAGGCGTTCAAAAAATGGTTAAGGTTTACTTAGCTGTCAAACGTAGAATTCAACCTGGCGATAAAATGGCCGGACGTCACGGTAACAAAGGTGTGGTTTCAAAAATCGCTCCTGTAGAAGATATGCCACATATGGCTGATGGCACACCTTTGGATATTGTATTAAATCCATTAGGCGTCCCTTCCCGAATGAACATCGGTCAAATCTTAGAAACCCATCTTGGATGGGCAGCTAAAGGGTTAGGTGTTCGTATTGGCGAAATGTTAAAAGAGGAAGCGAAGGTAACTGAAGTTCGTAAATTCTTAGATCAAATTTACAACGATGCTTCTGGTAAAAAAGAAGATATTAAATCATTGAACGATGAAGAAGTTGTAGAGCTTGCTCAACACTTAAAAAATGGTGTTCCGTTCGCTACATCAGTATTTGATGGTGCATCTGAATCTGACATTAAATATATGTTAGATCTAGCTTACCCAGATAACAATCCAAAAACAGAACTCTTGCAATTTTCAGCAAATAAAACGCAAGTTAAATTGTTTGATGGTCGTACAGGCGAGGCATTTGAAAGACCCGTCACAGTAGGCTATATGCATGTACTTAAATTACATCATTTAGTTGATGACAAAATGCATGCTCGTTCAACAGGACCTTACTCTCTTGTGACGCAACAACCTCTGGGCGGTAAAGCGCAATTCGGTGGACAACGTTTTGGTGAGATGGAAGTTTGGGCGCTCGAAGCATATGGTGCCGCTTACACCTTACAAGAAATGTTGACTGTTAAATCAGACGACGTTGCTGGTAGAACTAAAGTATACGAAAACATAGTGAAGGGTGAACATAAGATTGATGCGGGCATGCCTGAATCATTCAACGTGTTAGTTAAAGAAATTCGTTCACTAGCTATTGATATTGACCTCGATAGAAACTAAGGAGATCACAGATGAAAGCTTTATTAGACCTATTTAAACAGGTTACACAAGAAGAAGAGTTTGATGCAATTAAGATTGCATTAGCATCTCCAGAAAAAATTCGTTCTTGGTCTTATGGTGAAGTTAAGAAGCCAGAAACGATTAATTACAGAACATTTAAACCTGAAAGAGACGGTTTGTTTTGTGCAAAAATATTTGGACCTATTAAAGACTATGAATGTCTTTGCGGTAAATATAAAAGACTTAAACATCGTGGTGTGATTTGTGAAAAATGTGGTGTTGAAGTTACGCTATCTAAGGTGCGTCGTGAGCGTATGGGTCACATTGACTTAGCAAGTCCAGTTGCACATATTTGGTTTTTAAAGAGCCTGCCAAGTCGTCTAGGTATGGTGCTCGATATCGCTTTAAGAGATATTGAACGCGTTCTTTATTTTGAAGCATTTATTGTTGTTGATCCTGGCATGACTCCTTTAACAAAAGGACAACTTCTTACGGAAGATGACTATCTTGCAAAAGTAGAAGAGTTTGGTGACGAATTCACAGCAGTGATGGGTGCAGAAGCAATTAAAGAATTACTTAAATCACTTGATATTAATAGTGAAATTGAAAAATTAAGAACTGAATTAGCTGAAACAGGTTCAGAAGCAAAAATTAAAAAAATTGCTAAGCGCTTAAAAGTGCTTGAAGCATTCCAAAAATCAGGTATCAAACCTGAATGGATGATTTTAGAAATTCTTCCTGTACTGCCTCCTGAATTAAGACCATTGGTTCCTCTTGATGGCGGAAGATTTGCTACATCAGACCTTAACGACTTATATCGAAGAGTGATTAACAGAAATAATCGTTTAAGAAGATTGTTAGATCTTAAAGCACCAGAAATTATTGTTAGAAATGAAAAGCGTATGTTGCAAGAAGCGGTTGATTCACTTCTTGATAATGGCAGACGTGGCAAAGTGATGACAGGTGCTAATAAACGACCATTAAAATCTCTTGCCGATATGATTAAAGGTAAGGGCGGTCGTTTTAGACAAAACCTTTTAGGTAAGCGTGTTGATTATTCTGGTCGTTCAGTAATTGTTGTTGGCCCACAATTAAAACTTCATCAATGTGGGTTACCAAAGAAAATGGCACTTGAATTATTCAAGCCATTTATTTTCCATAAATTAGAAGTGTTAGGCCTTTCTACAACTATTAAAGCTGCAAAGAAAAAAGTA
>RFPQ01000165.1 GCA_009926035.1 Betaproteobacteria bacterium | reverse complement strand
ATGGTTGGATAGATAATTTCTTTCATAACTTTAGAATAAATTTCATCAGTAACTATAGGTGCAGGTGAATATGCTCCCATGCCGCCGGTGTTAGGCCCCATGTCATGATCTAAAAGCCTTTTATGATCTTGGCTCGTGGCAAGTGGCAGAATTGTTTTACCATCACAGATCACCATAAAGCTAGCTTCTTCACCTTCAAGAAATTCTTCAATAACTACCTTGGCTCCAGCATCACCAAATCTATTGTCTACAAGCATAAAGTCGATTGCATCATGAGCTTCTTTTAACGTCATAGCAACGATGACACCTTTTCCTGAAGCTAATCCATCTGCTTTAATTACAATAGGCGCGCCTTCCTCATCAATATAGCGATGTGCTTCATCGGGCATTTTAAATGTTTTATATTTAGCAGTTGGAATTTTGTGCCTATACATAAAATCTTTAGCAAAATCTTTAGAGCTTTCAAGTTGAGCGGCTTTTTGAGTGGGTCCAAAAATATTTAAATGTTTAGATCGAAATAAATCAACAATACCTTTAGAAAGAGGAAGTTCTGGGCCAATGACAGTCAGGTCAATTTTTTCTTCAATTGCGAAATCTGCAAGAAGATTAATATCAACCAGATCAATATTTTTGAATTTTGGATTGAGGTGAGTTCCACCATTACCTGGCGCAACAAAAACAGAATTTACTTTGTTACTTTGAGAAAGTTTCCATGCCATTGCATGCTCTCTGCCGCCACTTCCAATGACTAGAACTTTCATAAATTAATGCCTAAAGTGACGATATCCAGTAAATAACATGACGAGACCTAATTCGTCGGCAGCAGATATAACTTCTTCATCCCTAAGGCTTCCGCCAGGTTGAATAACGCATTTTGCTCCAGCCGCTGCCAGCACATCAATACCATCTCTAAAAGGAAAGAATGCGTCCGAAGCAACTACTGAATTTGTTAAATCTAGATTTGCATTTTGAGCTTTGATCGATGCAATCTTGGTGCTATCTACTCTGCTCATTTGGCCTGCACCGATTCCTAATGTTTGATTATTTTTGCAAAATACAATCGCATTTGATTTGACATATTTGGCGACACGCCATGCAAAAAGCATATCGGCCATTTGTTCTTGATTAGGCTTAAGTTTAGAAACTATTTTGCAATGATCCATATCGATATTGAAATTATCGGGAGACTGAACGAGTAAACCACCACCAATTTTTTTTACTTCAAAAGCATTCAAGTTGCTATCTAATGCTACCTCTAGCAATCTGATGTTTGGCTTTGATTCAAATATTTTAAGTGACTCAGCTTCGTAAGATGGAGCGATTACAACCTCTACAAATTGGGTGATAATTTGAGATGCAGTATTTTTGTCTAGCGGCGTATTGCAAGCAATAATGCCTCCAAATGCGGAAGTTGGATCAGTTAGAAATGCCTTTTTATAAGCATCTAACAAGTCTTTAGAAGAGCCTACTCCGCATGGATTAGCATGTTTTACGATTACACAAGAAGGAAGCTTAAAGCTTTTAACACATTCCCATGCTGTATCTGCGTCATTTAAGTTGTTATATGAAAGCTCTTTACCCTGTAATTGTTTAAAGCTTGCCAATGATCCTTTGTTGGTTATTTCATCAACATAAAAGGATGCGCTTTGATGAGGATTCTCGCCGTAACGTAAATCCATCTTTTTGTTAAATGCGAGATTGATTTTATTGGGGTAAGTTATATTTTTATTTGTATCCAATCCATTAAGATAATTTGAAATGGCTGAATCATATTTCGCAGTATGTTCAAAAGCTTTTTTAGCTAAATTAAATCTACATTCCAGATTAAGTGCGCCATCATTTTGCTTTAATGCATCTTCAATCATTTTATAATCCATAGCATCAGTGACCACAGCTACACCATTATAATTTTTGGCTGAAGATCTAATCATTGCTGGACCGCCGATATCTATATTCTCAATAGCTTCAGATAGCAAACAGTTTTCTTTGGATATGGTTGCTTCGAATGGATATAAGTTCACTACCACTAGATCAATTAAAGGAATATTAGATTTAATCATCGTTTGGAGATGTTTATCGTCATCTCTTTTTCCGAGAATGCCGCCATGTATCTTTGGATGAAGTGTTTTTACTCTCCCATCTAACATTTCAGGGAAGCCGGTGTAATCACTTACCTCGATAACAGGAATATTGTTTTCAGCAAATAGTTTTGCCGTGCCTCCTGTAGATAAAATTTCAACGTTGAACTTAATTAGCGTTTTAGCGAAATCGATAATACCTTTTTTGTCTGATACGCTTATAAGAGCTCTTTTTATTTTAATCATAACTAGATATCAATTTTATGTTGTTTTAATTTTTTTCTGAGTGTATTTCTATTGAGACCAAGAATTTCTGCAGCCTTACTTTGGTTGCCTTTTGAAATGCCCATAATATAAGTTAATA
>RFPQ01000164.1 GCA_009926035.1 Betaproteobacteria bacterium | reverse complement strand
AATTTTTACTTGTAATTAGAATACATTAATAAAGACTTAGATATTGAACTTTCATTACTAAAAGCGTATCTTAAAAATATGAAAGTCATTAAAAATTACTTAATTTTATGTTTATTGCTTGTTATGCCACTTCAAAGCATTGCGGCTAACTTTCAGCTCGCTTGCCAAGATAATCATAAAAGTTCAGTGACAACAGAAAAAAAGATGAGTCATTGCCACCAATCTCAAGCTAAAGTGCATAAACAATCAAAAGAAGTTCAAAGCCATAACGGCTCACATCATTGTTTATCATTTTGTGCACAAGTTGGAATGACGGCATTAACTTCTGATACTGCTTTAATATTTTCTCAAGATAGCGACATTATCTATAACTCGTATTTACATCATTACGACTCTGTAATTCTTCCCCACATTCAAAGACCACCGATTAGCTTTTCTTAAAAATTGAGTTGGGCTTAATTTAAGCCTTATTTTTATTATTAAGGAAATCTATGTTTACTTATAGCTTTAGATTATGGGTCATTGCCCTAATCTTATTATCAAATCGCCTAGTATTCGCAGCACCTATGGGTTTTGAGGGTTCTACGATGACTATGGGAGACTTCAATCAAAATTGGCGTGAAGTAGGATTTAATTATGCACTCACATCACGTGATGCTTTGGGATTAACACATCTTGAGTTTCGTTCAGATGACCACAAAGACAAACGTGAGGTTGATACAGTTAATTACACACGTCTATTATCTCGTTGGAATTTAACTGACGCTCAAAGTAATCTTTGGTTGTTTATGGGCTTAGGTGAAATAAGAGGAAGTATTGATAATCAAAATATAGATAGCAAAGTGATTGCGTCCCCTGGTTTTCAGTTTGATTATGAAACAAGACGTGTTTATTTTGCGACCACCCACAAGCTCTATCGAGCTTCAAATTTAAATCACGACACTACATCTATTCGTACTGGCTTTTCTTTTTATGAAGCTGATTACGATCAGACACAGCCGTGGTTTATTTTAGAAACAAAATATACCAATCAAATCTCCGACAAGATTGAAGTGATACCTATGTTAAGACTGATTAACAAAAATATATTTGTTGAGGGTGGTGTGAATAATAGTGGTCAACCTCGTTTAAATCTTATGTATACATTTTAAGGAGTTTTTATGAAACATTTATTAGTAGTAGTGGCTTTAGGATTATCGTTAATTAGTCTCAATAGTTTTGCGACACCATCTTATAAAGTGACGGTGAACGGTATGGTGTGTTCTTTTTGCGCGCAAGGTATTGAAAAGAAAATGAAAGCTTTAAGTGAAACAAAAGGCGTCTATGTTGAATTAAAAAATCACTTAGTCGTCGTTGAAGCAAAAGAGGGTTCAAATATCTCTCAAGAAGTGATTAAAAAAATCATAAAAGATGCAGGCTACGAAGTTAAGAGTATTGAAGTGAGTGAACATTCGATTGAACATATCAAATCAGGTATGGATAAATGATGGCTAAGAAATATTTAGATCCAAAACTAGTGAAGACCAAACATATCTCTTTGCTCACTCTATTTTCTTCAGGCGGCACACTTATTTGTTGTGCATTACCTGCCTTATTAGTGAGTTTAGGAGCAGGTGCTGTGATGGCATCTGTAGTGAGTTCTGTGCCACAAATCGTTTGGTTTTCAGAACATAAATTGGGTGTGTTTATATTTGCAGGGGTAATGTTATCTATATCGGGTTTACTGCAATGGCAAGCGAGGTCTTTACCTTGTCCAAGCGATAAAGCATTAGCAGAACTTTGTAATAAAACTAGAGTAAACTCACTAAGAATATATACTTTTTCAGTTTGTGTATTTTTGATAGGTGGCTTTATGGCTTTTGTAGCACCTTGGCTAATTAGTTAATTTTTTAAAGGAGAAATAGTATGGAACATATGATGGGTGAAGGTTACTGTTGGCACATGATTATTATGTGTTTACTAATGACAACGTTTTTGGTTTTAGGTATTGCATCATTTATTAAATATTTATTTTTTAGCAAGAAGAAGTAAAACACCAAGCCACTCTTAGCAGTGGCTTTTATTTGACGGGGGTTGTTTTCTTGATTTCTAAGTCTACTCATCCATTTTTCAGTGCTATACCAAATCTGGTTCCATCTAGCCAAAAGTGCCCTATAGTGGGTGTGAAGGGCGCCTATAACGCAGAATAATTAGTTTCTAGTATGCGACAGCGGACAACCTTGTGATAATCTTGTGAGATTAAGTCCTTAATTTTGGGTTTAATGCAGTTTAGGTGGACAGATTCTTGTCCTTTTTATGTCCTTTTGAGTAGAACAAACAGGTACGAAGTTAGAGCTAAGTCCAACCAAATGAAGGCTGGGTCGGTAGCTCAGTCGGTAGAGCAGCGGACTTTTAATCCGTTGGTCGTGGGTTCGAATCCCGCCCGACCCACCATTTATATCAAGGACTTTTAAG
>RFPQ01000163.1 GCA_009926035.1 Betaproteobacteria bacterium | reverse complement strand
TGTGAAATCTAAACTTAATTTATTAAATCGTGAATTAGGGGCACTCGAATTCAATCGACGCGTCTTAGCTTTAGCTCAAAATCCTAAAATACCTCTTTTAGAGCGCCTTAAATACATCTGTATTGTTTCAAGTAATTTAGATGAGTTCTTTGAAATTCGAATTGCAGTTTTAAAAGAACAATTACGAAAGAATCCTAAAAGCAAAACTCAAGATGGCCTTGTAGTAGGAGATGCATACCTCAATATTGTAAAAGAGACACAAACGCTTGTGAGCCATAAATACAAAATATTCCAAAAAGATATTTTGCCGAGACTTATAAAGGAAGGGGTTCATCTTCATTTTGAAAGTTCATGGACGCCAAGCCAGCATCGCTGGGCTAAAACTTATTTTGAAAAAGAACTCGTCCCATTGTTAACCCCTATTGTCTTAGATCCCGCACATCCCTTTCCTAAAGTTATCAATAAAAGCTTAAATTTTTTTGTAACACTAGAAGGTCAGGATGATTTCGGAAGGACGCCTAAGTTAGCTGTAGTTCAAGCGCCTCGTTCTATACCGCGCGTCATTCAGATGCCAACACGTATTAGTCAAAAACCATACGGCATTGTGATCTTATCGACCTTTATGCAATCTTTTGTGCATGAACTTTTCCCTGGCATGAAAATTACAGGATGCTATCAATTTAGAGTGACAAGAAATTCAGATTTATTTGTATCGGATGATGACATTTCTGACTTAAAAGAATCATTGAAAGGTGAGTTGTCCACAAGACATTTAGGTGATGCAGTAAGACTTGAAATATCTTCTGATATTCCAGATCACCTCCTTAAGTATTTAAGAAAATCTTGCGATTTGAATTCTGAAGACTGTTATCGCGTAGAAGGACCAGTGAATTTAATGCGGTTAATGCAAGTCGCAGAGATTGTGAATAGACCGGACCTAAAGTTTCCGTCTCACACTCCTAAATTACCTTTAATTATAGGGTCTATCTTTGATGAACTTAAGACGCGCGATGTTTTACTGCATCACCCTTATGAAAGTTTTGAGCCTGTTTTAAATTTACTTAAGACTGCTTCAAAAGATCCTGATGTATTAGCGATCAAACAAACGATATATAGAACCGGCAATGTGTCGCCTGTGATGGATGCTTTAATTGAAGCTGCTAAGAATGGCAAAGAAGTCACTGTGATTGTTGAGCTCTTAGCGCGTTTTGATGAAGAGACCAATATTTCGTGGGCAGCTAAATTAGAAGAGGTCGGTGCGCATGTCGTTTATGGTGTCGTAAAACATAAATGTCATGCCAAGATGATCATGATTGTAAGAAAAGAATTATTGCCAGCAAAAAGCAAAAGAAAACCAGAGCATACTCTAAAACGTTATGTGCACTTGGGGACAGGGAACTATCATCCAAGAACAGCCAAGCTATATACGGATTTTGGATTGATGACTTCAAATCCATCAATTTGTGATGACGTGCATAAGATTTTCATGCAGCTCACAGGAACAAGTCGTTTGATCAAATTGAAATCATTATGGCACTCGCCTTTTACTATGTTTGATCAAATTGTGAAGCATATTCAGACTGAAGCTAAGGCGGCAAGGTTAGGTAAGCCGGCAAGAATCGTGGCAAAGGTGAATGCGCTTTTAGAGCCCACTGTTATTAATGAGCTTTATAAAGCCTCCCAAGCAGGTGTCAAAATTGATTTAATTGTAAGAGGTGTGTGTGCACTTAAGCCTAAAGTCAAAGGGCTTTCAGAAAATATTCGGGTAAGATCTATTGTCGGACAATTTTTAGAGCACCATCGCATTTTTTATTTTTATGCGCATGGAAAGGAGGAGGTTTATTTATCCTCTGCAGACTGGATGGATAGAAACTTATTTAGAAGAATTGAAATTGCATTTCCTATTCTAGATCCTGAATTAAAACAAAAGGTGATTAATGAAGGGTTAAATGAACTATTGAAAGATGTTTCAAGTTGGAATATGAATGCAGATGGTTTATATAAACAATCAGCATCAGCATCAAATATTAAATTATCAGGGCAACAAAACTTACTACTTAAATATAGTGTGATGCCTCAGCCTACCAAAAGAAAAACTAAAGCTTAGCCTTCTTTTGCCATGTTGATAGTGTAACGCGGTATTTCAATCGTGAGATCATGCTGATCAACAATGGCTTGGCATGATAATCTGGATTTAGGTTCTAATCCCCAGGCTTTATCGAGAAGATCTTCTTCCAATTCATCGGCTTGATTTAATGTTTCAAACCCTTCACGCACAATCACATGGCATGTTGTACATGCACATACCTGGTCACAAGCGTGTTCTATTTCAATATGATTTTGTAATAGATTCTCACAGATAGAAAGTCCCGATTTAGCATCAATCACTTCTCCCTGGGGGCAAATTTCAACATGAGGCAAAATAATAATTTTTGGCATATTAGAAGTTTACCTTATCTATCGATTTACCTTTAAG
>RFPQ01000162.1 GCA_009926035.1 Betaproteobacteria bacterium | reverse complement strand
TAAAAAAGTCACTTGAACATGTTGGCCATAAATGTCTTCATTAAAATTAAGCAGATGAACTTCTAATAATAATTTTGGGGTGCCTGAAATTGTAGGCCTGACTCCAAGATTAGCAACACCATTTCTATTCCCTAATTTTACCGCATATACACCAGTTAGCGCTGGTCTCAAGTGCTTCATGTGAATATTGGCAGTTGGAAAACCCATTTGTCTGCCACGCTTATCGCCTTCAACCACTTTTCCACTGATCGTATAAGGCCTGCCTAGAAATTGATTTACTTCTTCAATACGTCCCTCTTTAAGACCTTCTCTAATGCGAGTACTTGATACCCTTTTACCATTCAAATCAATTTCTGGAATTTCAAACAACTCAAATGCATTCTTTCTTAAATCTTCAATTCCTGCTTGTCGCTTAGCTCCGAAACGAAAATCATCACCCACAATCAGTAATTCAGCTTTTAATTGCTCTGTTAATATTTGATGCATAAACGCTTCACTAGAGATATTTGAAAACTTTTGATTAAAAGCACAAACAAAAACTTTTTCAATGCCATAGCTTAAAAAAAACTCCAGCTTCTCTCTTAATGTTGTAAGTCTTGTTGGTGCAATTTCAGGTATAAAAAATTCTTTAGGATGCGGCTCAAAAGTCATCACTGAAGGAGTGAGTTTTCTTTTTTTGGATTCTGCAATTAATTTTTCGATAAGCGCTTGGTGGCCTATATGAACGCCATCAAAATTACCAATGGTGAGGCCTATAGGCGTATTCGAACTCAATGGAAAATGTCTAAAGACTTGCATCGTGAAAAATTAAATAGCTCTTCGAATGAATGATTGAAGTCTTAACCCCATCATCCATAGCGCGCCAAAATAAACACTAGAACCAGCAAGAATAAGTATCACCAAATAAATTAATCTTTTCGAAATAGAATATTCAAGCCAAAGAGATGAGTCTCCTTTTAAATAAAATAAAGTTAATCCCATCAAAGTTAATGCGACAAAAAGCTTTATTAAAAACTGAGCCCATCCTTCATGTGGCATGTAATATTTTTCTTTTCTTAAGTGGTAATAAAGAAGACTTGCATTTAAACAAGCGCCCAAACCTATCGCAAGCGCTAAACCTGCATGTTTAAATTGGCTGATAAATGCCATATTCATCAATTGTGTTGAAAATAAAGTAAAGAGCGCAATTTTGACCGGGGTCTTAATATTCTGTCTTGCATAAAATCCAGGGGCTAACACCTTAATCATAATTAAACCCATCAATCCAAAGCTGTATGCAATTGTGGCTTGTTGTGTCATTAAAACATCGTGCCTATTAAAAGCACCGTAATGAAATAAGGTTGTTATTAAAGGAAGTGATAGCACGGCAAGTGCTACAGCTGCTGGAGCTGCAAGAATGAATGTTAATCTTAAGCCCCAATCAAGCAAGCCCGAATATTCTTTTTGGTCTTTGCCTGAATATGATTTTGAAAGGCTCGGAAGTAAAATTGTACCGAGCGCGACACCTAAAACGCCTGCCGGAAATTCCATTAATCGATCCGCATAATAAAGCCATGAAACACTCCCGGTCTCAAGAAAGGATGCAAAGATAGTATTGATAAGTAAAGAAAGTTGCGCGATAGACACACCAAAAATAGCTGGCCCCATAAGCTTTATGATTCGCCATACGCCTTCATCTTTAAGATCTAACTGATATTTGGGAATAAACCCAATCTCCTTTAAAAAAGGAATCTGAAAAACTAATTGGAGAACGCCTCCGACAAATACAGCCCAAGCCAATACTAAAATAGGTCGATCAAAATAGTCCGCAAAAAATAATGCTGCAAAAATAAAGGATAAATTAAGCCATACAGGTGTAAAAGCTGGTATTGAAAACTTATTAAACGTATTAAGAATGCCGCCTGCCATCGATACTAAAGAAATAAAAAAGATATAGGGGAATGTAATTCTCAATAAATCAACTGTAAGCTGAAATTTTTCTGAATGCTCAATAAAACCGGGTGCGCTAATATACACAAGCCAAGGAGCTGCAAAAATACCTACACATGTAATAACGATAAGAAAAAGACTTAATAATGAACACACGTGATTAATCAAAATATGTGTGGCTTCATAGCTTCGCTTATTTTTGTATTCAGCAAGAATCGGAACAAAAGCTTGAGAGAAAGCCCCTTCAGCAGAAATACGTCTTAATAAATTGGGGATTTTAAAAGCTACAAAGAAGGCGTCTGTTTCCATGCCTGCGCCAAAAATTTTAGCGATTAAGCTATCTCTCACAAAACCTAAAATTCTTGATACGAAAGTCATGCTTCCGACGGTTGCGAGCGCTTTAAGAAGATTCATTGATTTTATCTATTTAAGTATCACTAAATTACAAAGATTTTAGCATGGCGGTCGTTTTATCAAGATTTCCAATAAAAATATTGATTAGCTTAGAATATCAAGGAGATATCGCTGAAATTTAGGCTTAAAATGAATGTTTTATCTTGTATAAAACCTCAAATATCGCTAAAATTCTCGCCTTCGTAATAAAAGATATTAATTAAAGG
>RFPQ01000161.1 GCA_009926035.1 Betaproteobacteria bacterium | reverse complement strand
TGATTCTGATTCTGATTCTGATTCTGATAAAGAATTAATGAAACTCATTTTAAAAGATAACAGTGAATTAAAAAAATTAATCATTGAACTCTGCAAAAATGGTGTCAATAATAATTCACTTAATACTAATCATATAAATAGTCACAATAAATCCTTCAATCTTCAATTCTTTTTAAATGAAACTTGTAAAAATGCAATGAATATAATGGATTTTGCTAATTCAATTCAACTCAAATTAACTGATTTAGAGAATGTAGGTGAATTAGGATATGTTGAGGGTATTTCTAAGATCATCATTGATAACTTGAAACTATTGGATGTTACAGAGAGACCAGTTCATTGTTCTGATTTCAAGAGAGATGTTATGTATGTGAAAGATGAAGACAAATGGGAAAAAGAAAATGAAAACAATTCTAAAATAAAAAAGCTTATTCATTCAGTAACAAATAAAAATATCTCTCTAATTCCTGAATGGAAACAAAAATATCCAGATTGTACTAATATAAATTCAAATAAATCCACAAAAATAAATAAGATGATTATGGAGGTTATGGAAACAGATAAGACCAAAGATGAAAAAATAATAAAAAAAATCGCTAAGGAAACCACAATAGATAAGGAACCTATATGATATGTTTAGTCCGACTCTGTAAACGTCCATCACTTCGAAGCCGACGGCATCATCTTCACATGGTAACCTACTATATTTTTGACCCTCTATATTTTTGACCCTCTATATATCCTGTGCTTAAACGTCCAAGTCCGACGTCATCATCTTCACATGGTAACCTACTATATTTTAACCCTCTATAAAGCATAGACTATTTAACCCTATATAATATAAAGGGTTAAACGAGAAATGAGTGACAAAACGAGAAATGAGTGACAAAAGGCGGATGCCTAACAGGCTTTTAACCCTATATAATATAAAGGGCTAAACGAGAAATGAGTGACAAAACGAGAAATGAGTGACAAAACGAGAAATGAGTGACAAAAGGCGGATGCCTGACGGCTTTGAGAAATGAGTGACAAAAGGCGGATGCCTTTAACCAGCGAAAAAAAAACAAATTAAATTACAATTACAATTACAAAACACTTTATACATTATACATCTACTCCGAATCATATCCCTCCTCCTCCTCCTCTTCAGAATCCGAATTGTTTTCATAAAATTCAATCTTTTGGGTTTCTTCATTCCACTTGCCAATCACATCTTGGTCCAAGTTGTAGATGATTCCTGTCTTCTTTGATTTCAAGTACTTCTTGCCATCAAATTCGAATCTCTTGACAACATCTGGCTCACCATCATCCTTCTTTTCCTCCTTCTTTTCCTTGGCGGTTTCTTTCTTTGGCGAGCTCACTTTTTTATCAGCAAGCTTTGCGGCTTCCTTTGCCTTGCGCTCCTCCTCCTTCTTCTCCTCTGCTGCCTTGCGCTTTGCCTCCTTCTCAGCAAGCTTTGCGGCTTCCTTTGCCTTGCGTTCTTCCTCCTTCTTCTCCTCTGCTGCCTTGCGCTTTGCCTCCTTCTCAGCCTCAGCTGCTAGTCGCTTTGCCTCCTTCTCAGCCTCAGCTGCTAGACGCTTTGCCTCCTTCTCAGCAAGCTTTGCTTGGCGCTCCTCCTCCTTCTTTGCCTTCTGCGACTCATTTT
The DNA here is from genome assembly GCA_009926035.1 of Betaproteobacteria bacterium. Classification (GTDB taxonomy): domain Bacteria; phylum Pseudomonadota; class Gammaproteobacteria; order Burkholderiales; family Methylophilaceae; genus Methylopumilus. The sequence continues at coordinate 916 of RFPQ01000161.1, read as the reverse complement.
TATTTTTTTTCAATTCAATTACTAGTTCATCCGAATCATCATGTTCCGATTCAGAATTTGGTTCCGATTCCGAACTCGCATTCGCTTGGGCCACCAGTGACGCAAACAAGTCTGAGCTCTCACCCTCCAATTCCAAAATCTTCTTCGATTTCTTCGGACGACCCTTTTCCTTTTTCTCTTTTTTCGGGACATCGGTCTTTGTCGACTTACGACCCTTCTTTTTCTCAATAGCAATATACTCAAAGTGTTCATCATCTATTTCAATATTCAACTTACCTGCTTCTTCCTTCACTGCTTCCTCACTCAATTTCAGTTTCTTGAGGAGGGCCGTGAACGCAATTGGAGACTTGCCCTTTGGATCTTGGAACTCATACAAACCCGCCATCATACGGTCACCAATTGTACCACAATCTGGCTTACCGTTACCATTCTTATCAGCTTGCGCTTGGCAACCCTTACAGAATTCCGACTCGCTGGCTGGTTTACCTTGGCACTGAGTATACAGGCCACGGTTGAAACGCAGACCACCGCAGCAACCTTCAATCGCTTTGCCGTTGAAAGGGATTGGAAAGGACGCCTTCGCTTGTTTCACCTTCTTGACCGAGGGTGACTTTTTCGCAACCGGCTTCTTATCCATTTTCAACGAAACGATATTCAGGGCTCGCACTGCTTCGTCCGCATCGAATCCATAAAGCTTCGCACATTCTGAAATCAGTTTCATTCCAAAATCCATATGCATATTCAACAATTGCTTCTCCATTTGAGCTGACACAAAAATCTCAGCATTAAAATTTGACATCATTACGCTTGACATTTTGACTTTCGACTTAGTTTCACTAACTTGATATATTATGGCTTATCTAACTATATATCACTCATTTGCATTTCAATTTTTTTTTTATAATACTTATTTACT
>RFPQ01000017.1 GCA_009926035.1 Betaproteobacteria bacterium | reverse complement strand
CGTTATTTAAGTTCTGCACTCTTTGAAGGTATGTTTGACGAAAAAGGTTTGGCGATTAGCTGATATCAAAGGTACTTTGGAGTGTTGGAATAATGACATCATGCCAATTGAGAGTTTCACGAATTGATTGCACAAAATTAACCGAAGCTGATGGTTCGCCATGAACTACAAAAACGTGTTTCGGTTTTTGTTTAAATCCTTTTAACCATTTCAATAAATTATCTCGGTCAGCATGCGCTGATAAACCGCCTAATGTATGAATAGATGCTTTGACATCCACGTACTCACCCATAATTTTTACTGAAGCAGCATCATCGACAAGTCGTCGCCCTAATGTCTTCAGCGCCTGAAATCCTGTGATCACAATAGCATTTTTTTCAAAAGGCAAATTATTCATCAGATGGTGAAGAATTCTTCCTGCCTGACACATACCACTAGAGGAAATAATAATGGCACCACTTTTTAATCGGTTCAATGATTTTGATTCTTCTACATCAGCTACAAATCGCACATCAATTTTATTTTTATGATTAAGAAGCCATTGATAAAGTAATTTTGCATCATCATCAAGCTCATCCATGCAAGCAGCGGTGAGTTGAGTGACTTTTGTTGCCATGGGTGAATCAACCCACACATTTAAATGTGGTAAACGCTCTCGTCTAATAAGGTCGGCTAGGATAAATAATATCTCTTGTGTTCTTCCCACTGCGAAAGCTGGCATAATCACATTTCCGCCTCTGTCTAATGTCTGTGTCACAATCTCAACTAACTCATCTTCTGTTTCTTTAATGCTACGATGAAGTCGATCTCCATAAGTGGATTCAACAAGGAGTACATCTGCAGATTGGATTAGAGAGGGCTGACGGAAGATAGGTTTTTCAAACATGCCTAAGTCACCTGAAAAAACTAAGCGCTTTGATGATTCATTTTTTTCTTTAACATCGATAACCGCAATGGAAGATCCTAGAATGTGTCCTGCCTCTTCGAAAGTCAGCTCAATTCCCTGTATAGGTGAAAACATTTTAGTATAAGGAATTGCTTTGACTTGATTGAGTGACTCGATAGCTTGCTTGGTGTCATATAAAAGAATCGGCATATCGCCGCGCCATTTACCTAACTTATTTTTTCTCTCTGCCCTCTCAAAATCAGAAACTTGAATATGGGCACTATCTAGCAACATAATTTCAAGTAATTTTGCAGTCGTGGTCGTGCAATAAATTGGCCCTTTAAATCCCTCAGCGCATAAACGAGGAATAAGTCCGCAATGATCTATATGTGCATGAGTGAGAACAAGAAAAGAAATTTCTTCTGGATGAAGGGGTAATGATTTTTTGTTTTTTTCATCAGCTTCACGCGCACCCTGAAACATGCCGTAATCCACCATGAATTTACACGAGAGCTCTTCAAGCTTTGTATGAATTAAATATTTTGATCCCGTAACTTCGCCTGCTGCACCTAAAAATTGTATTTGCATTTAATTCTCTTTTAGAAATTATGCACGCTAAGCATAATGGATTTGATCGTTTGGTAACTAAAAAGTTACTTACATGAAATTTCTAAACTGTATGGCAGACTTGTTGATTTATCGACAAGAGTATAACCTTTTGAACATAATTTCTCTGCTTTTGCATAACAAGCATCCCAGGAGGCACAGTTGATAATATAAGTTTGACTTGTTTTCGATAGCTTACCCTGATTTGTGTAAGTCATCATGCTGCAACTTGTGAGCAAGGCAAACAGAAATAAAACTGTCATCTGTTTCATATATTTTTTTAAAATTAGATAATTCATTATAGTAAAGATTTACTGATTCATTAAAGGTTTATGTAACCATACGTTAGAATTCATTATCAACTTTTATTGGGCCATATGTAATGCTGGAAAAATTAATCGGATTATTGGCTGTTTGGATTATAAGTGTCATATCCACCATGGGATATGGCGGTATCGTCTTGTTGATGGCAATCGAATCAGCTTGCATTCCATTACCCTCAGAAATTATTATGCCTTTTGCAGGGTATCTTATCTTTAAAGGTGAAATGGTCCTTTGGACAGTAGCTTTTATGGGTGCGCTTGGATGTGTATTGGGTTCTATACCTGCTTATTATGTTGGCAAAACAGGTGGTAGAAATCTCGCTGAAAAATATGGTCGCTTCGTACTTATTTCTAAAAAAGATTTAATGATGGCAGATGATTGGTTTAAAAATTATGGTGAGATTATTATTTTTATAGGCCGTCTCCTTCCTGCAGTAAGAACTTTTATAGCGCTCCCTGCAGGTATTGCGCGCATGAATATGACGAAATTCATAATCTATACCTTTATAGGCTCATTTATCTGGTGCTGGGCGCTCGCATACGTTGGAATGATCCTTGGTGAGCAATGGGATACATTAAAACTTTACTTTCATGAATTTCATTATGTAATTGTAGGTGGTGCTGTGATCTTCATCGTCTGGTATGTCAGACGTCATTTCCAAAATAATTAAATGGCCTCCAATTATCATATTGGTATTGATTTGGGTGGTACTAAGATTGAGGTCGCTGTCCTAGATAGTCAGGATAAGATCCTCTTTCGAGAAAGACTGCTCACAGAAGCTCATTTAGGAAGCGAGCATATTTTTAACCAAATCCATACGCTCTATTCTAAAGCAGTCAAATCTATACAAAATCAATCGCATACACTTGGCTTAGGGACGCCTGGATCCATTTCAAAAAAAACGCATTTACTTAAAAATTCTAATACCCTTTGTCTGAATGGTTTACCCCTTCAATCTCTTCTTGAAGATAAATTAGTGCATGACATCATTATTGAAAATGATGCTAATTGTTTTGCTCTCGCAGAGGCATTAATGGGTGCAGGCAGAGGATACGCTTCCCTGTTTGGTGTCATTATGGGAACAGGTTGTGGGGGAGGTATTGTATTTGATGGAAAAATTAGACAGGGTCCGCAAAATATTGCGGGTGAGTGGGGTCATATGGTCATTGATCCTCATGGATCCTCTTGCTATTGCGGTGCAAATGGCTGCGTAGAAAGTTTTATATCGGGTGGTGGCTTAGAAAAAAGAATTAAAGATAAAACAGGTAGCACTCTATCGGCAATTGATTTTTTCAACATGCCATTAAAAGATGAAACTCTAAAAGAAATTAAACAAGATTTCTATGTTCGTTTTGGTCAAGCCTTAGCTAATCTTATTAATATCTTAGATCCTGATATTGTGGTCCTAGGCGGCGGACTTTCCAATGAAAAAAGTTTGTATAAAGAAGGTATTGAGGAAGTTTATGCGCGTATTTTTAATGATATACCGACAACGCCGATTGTTAGGAATCAATTAGGTGACTCAGCAGGCGTAATTGGCTCCGCATTAATTGGTCGAGGACTTACTCAGTAATCGTTTTTTCTTTTTCAATTCTATAGTGACAATCTGGCAAATGATTTTCAAGTAAGCCATTAATTTTAACTGTATCAATTTTACAAAACTTGCATTGATAAGCATGCAACGCATCGCCTTGATGTTCTTGCGGGTAATCGATATAAAATATTTGTCGTTTCATCATACGGATTATATTACTTGAAATTACCTTTCATAAAATTAAGTTATTCCCATTTATCTTTTTCTTTTGACTGCTCTATAGTCTGCCATTGCATATTTGATGGTGCATCCATGCCACCTCGCTTTAAAGGGACAATGTGATCGATAATATAACCGGGACAAGCTCCAAAAGATTTGCCTGTTGATGGGCATGGCTGTATTTTTTTAAAAGCTTTCTTAGCTTCAAGGCTTCTTTTAATTTTTCCATGTTTGTCGCGCTCACAAGTCACGCAGTAATCTGAATGTACTGCGAAAAGTAAGCTACTAAAAAAAAGTGCAGTTAAAAAAAATAAAATTTTCAGCATGAGTCAAGATTTTAAGGTTTTAAGTATAATTCTCATAAATGATACAACAGCTCACTCTGGAATGGCTTAATTCTGAATCGCAAATCCCTCAGACTCTCTGGGATAACTGCTTTCAAGCTCCATACGAGGGTCAATGGTGGTATCGATCGCTTGAATGCTCTCATCTTGAAAAACAATTCACTTTTACATACGGGCTAATTTCTTATAATGGCGAACCTATCGGCATAGCACCTGCATTTGTGATGGATGTCCCGATTGAACTTGCAATGCCTCCCCTAGTTATTCCTGTCATAAAGTTTATCGGTAAGCTCATCCCATCCTTGTTATATCAGCATACTTTTTTTATAGGAAGTGCATGTTCTGATGAGGGGTATATTGGAATTGATCCACACTTTTTGAAAAATAATGTAGTCACTCAAGATGATATTTTTCTGTGCATTCAAGAAGCCGCAGAAAAACAAGCAAAAAAATATAATGCGTCTATGTTGGTATGGAAAGATTTTCCGGAAGCATTTCATCAAACACTTTCAAAAATTGCTAAGTCTAAGAATCTATTTCCTCTTGTGAGTTTTCCTTCAGCACTTCTAAAACTTGAAGGAAATAAAGCGGAAGATTACTTTGCATCACTTAAAGCATCACGAAGGTACCAACTCAGAAAAAAATTAAAAAAAGGCCTGGCGGCTCCTCTCGATGTCAGCGTAATTCATCTACCAGACAATCAGACGCTTCATCAACTTTATCGCTTATTTTCAAAAACTTATTTAAAAGGTAAAACTAAATTCGAAGAGCTAACGCCAGAATTCTTTGAGTTTATCTCTCGTGAAAAAGAAGCGCACTTTATTATTCTAAGGCATCAATCCTCACATGAAATAATTGCTTTTATGTTATGTTTTCATCTAAACGATCATGTAATTAATAAATTTATAGGGATTGATTATGAAGCTCCTCGAGATTGGTTTATTTATTTTCGATTATGGATTGAATGCGTTAATTGGTCATACAAAATGGGAGCTAAAACTATTCAAAGCGGCCAAACAGCTTACCCTGCTAAAATTGAAACTGGTCATCAACTAATTCCCTTAACCAATTTTTGTAAGCATCGAAATAGATTCATTCATAAAATTTACAAAAAAATTGCATGTTTCATTAATTGGGATACGCTTGATCAAGATCTAGATGTTTACCTAAAAGCTTATCCTGAAGAAAAACCAAATCTTAATTCCTTAAAGGAAGAAGAATAATGTGGATTATATTTAAACTTTTAATGACCTCAGCCATGATTGTTTTAATTTCTGAGGTGGCTAAAAAAAGTGATCGATTGGGCGGGCTGATCGCAGCACTTCCTCTTGTCACCGTAATTACTTTAATTTGGCTCTATATAGAAAAACAGCCAGAATCAAAAATTGCAAATCATGCTTGGTATACCTTTTGGTATGTTGTACCCACTCTACCTATGTTCTTAGCATTTCCATTTTTACTTAAACGATTTGGCTTCTGGCTAACTCTTGGGATTTCTATTGTCATTACCCTGATTGCATTTTATATTTTTGCGAAAATTGTAAAGCTCTATGGTATTGAACTTTTATAAGCGCTCACTATGACCTTTATTTTTAAATCTTTTTTGATGGGGTTACACTTACTTTTGGCAGTGGTTCTTTGTATCTCGATGATCATTCTTCCAAGAAGTGTCGGTCTTATTCTGATTCAATACTGGGCAAAACGTCTTTTACGTATTCTAAAGATTAAAATTACGCTCTCCGGTGAAGTTTTAAGGTTTTTAGGTGATGATAGTTATCTTGTAGTTTCAAATCATATTTCGTGGCTCGATATTCCTGTGATCTTTTCATTAAAACCCATCACATTTGTCTCTGCAACTGAAGTCAAAACATGGCCTATTATTGGAATACTCGCTAAAATTTCTGGTGCCATTTTTGTTGATCGCGATCGTAGAGCAAGCTTACCTGAAGTTATTCAGGCGATGAATCATCATTTCAAAAATGACAAGCAGTCGATATGTATTTTCCCTGAAGGTGTTACATCAAATGGATATCAAGTACTTCCATTCAAGAGCAACTTATTTCAATCAGCCTTTGAATCTGACAAATTACTTTTACCCCTATCGATTAAATATAAAGAAAATAATGTGATTACAAATCGAACAAGTTTTCATGGGTCAACAACATTATTTCAATCCTTCAAGCGCGTTGCCAAATCAAATCATATTGAAGTTGAGATTGATATTGGACATCCTGTCAAACCTACTCAATCAAGAAAAGATCTATCAGTCAAGCTTCAGAAAGCTATTGCGCTAAAAATTAAGTCTTAGTCATTTATATGGCTTTCCTCTCGATGTTATAATAAGTTTTTCTTAGACTATTCTTCTCGAAAAACCATGTTAAAAATTACTGCTATTTACGCTGCTATTCTCACCTTTGTATACGTTAAATTAACATTAAACGTCATTAACTTAAGACGACAAAATCAAGTGTCTTTGGGTGACGGCGGCCGAGAAGACTTACAACAGGCAATTCGCTCCCATGGTAATTTTGCAGAATATGTACCTTTAGGTCTTATCCTTTTGGCATGCCTTGAGGCTAATCATATTCATTGGACGATTGTTTTACTCTTAGGTGGAGTATTTACTACGGGCCGACTTTATTACGCAAAAGCTTTTTTAGAGGAAACGCATAATATAGAACTTAGAGTAAAGGGTATGAAATACACTCTCTGGGGCTTGCAAGCGCTTGCAGCAACAAACGTGATTGCTCTTATCATTCAAAAAATTCTTTAATACTCAAACTTTTATTTTATGAGTGCTTTTATGACTATTGATGCCGCGACTTTACACGGCATGATCAAACAAGATGATTTAGTTTTGATTGATGTAAGAAATGATGATGAAGTTGCAAGAGGCGTCATTCAAGGGGCAAAACATATTCCACTTGCTAACCTTCCTCAAGTATTCGATAAGCTCTCTAAAAAATCTAGCATTGTTTTTTATTGTCATAGTGGTGTTCGTTCAGCGCACGCAGCATCATATCTTGCTGAACATGATTATCATGATGTGTATAACTTAGCTGGCGGTGTGATTGCATGGGCAAATGCTGGGTATACTTTTTCAGCGCTTAAATAATATGCATTATGACCATGAAGTAGACGCGACAGGGCTTAAATGCCCACTGCCTATATTGAGATGTAAAAAAGGTTTAAACGAAATTCAACCCGATCAGATCTTAAAAATTATTGCAACAGACCCTGGAAGTAAAAAAGATTTTGATGCATTTTGTCGTCAAACAGGACATGAGCTTTTATCTCTTGAAGATAATAATGGTGTCATTACCTTCTTCATCAAAAAACGTCATTTAAGCTAATTTTTTTAGCTGCGCTTCTAGCTTTTCAAAAGTTTCTGTAAATTCTTCTAAACGTTTTTTTTCTTGAGCGACTACCGCCTCAGGCGCTCTATCAACAAAGCTAGTATTTTCTAACTTACCCTTAGCTTTTTGAATTTCAATTTGAATGCGATTAAGCTCTTTTGAAATTCTTTCTTTCTCTTCTGCCGCATCCACTTCAACTTTAAGCATTAATTTAAAATCTTTCACTAGCATCACGGGTGCATCCATCGCTGGAAGTTCATCCACAATCTCAACATTAGTTAATTTGGCGAGCGCTTTAAGATAATCTGCATATAGCTCAAGTAATTTTTTATCTCCAGAAATGACGAGTGGAATTTTCTGCGCTGGGGAAATATTCATTTCTCCGCGAAGCTTTCTGCAAACATCAACCATCTCTTTTAAAACTGACATCCATTGAATACTTTCTTGATCAATTTTCGAGGCATCGCTTTGTGGATATGGTTCTAGCATAATCGAAGGGCCTGACTTACCATTCATAGGTCCTATCGTTTGCCAAATTTCTTCAGTAATGAAGGGCATCACTGGGTGTATTAACCTTAAAATAGTTTCAAGAACGCGCAGAAGGGTTCGGCGTGTCGCTCTTTGTTCTGCTTCATTGCCGATTTGCAATTGAACTTTAGCCACTTCAAGATACCAATCACAAAATTCATCCCAGACAAATTGATAAAGCTCTTGGGATAACAAATCAAATCGATAATCTACAAACGCTTTTTCAATAGCCGCTTCTCTTTCTTGTAATACACTGACAATCCAGCGATCAGCTTTTGAAAATTCTAAATAGCCATCCACACATTCACCAAAACCATTTTCTTTACCTTCGCAATTCATTAATACAAATCGCGTTGCGTTCCATAATTTATTACAAAAGTTTCGATAACCTTCGCAACGCTGAAGATCAAATTTAATATCACGTCCAGGGCTTGCTAGACTCGCATAAGTAAAACGAAGGGCATCCGTACCAAAGGCAGCTATGCCATCTGGAAATTCTTTCTTTGTTTTCTTTGTAATCGATTCGGCTTGTTTTGGATTCATAAGCCCCGTTGTTCTTTTTTCTATGAGTGCTTCTAATGAGATACCATCAATTAAATCAATAGGGTCCAAAACATTACCTTTTGACTTACTCATTTTCTGGCCTTCTGCATCACGAATCAATCCGTGCACATACACATGCTTAAACGGAATTTTCCCAGTAATGTGTTTTGTCATCATCACCATTCGCGCTACCCAGAAAAAGATGATGTCAAAACCTGTTACCAATACTGTCGAGGGCAAATAAAGATCGAGTGCTGGGTTTGATACTTTCGGATATTCAGGCGTCCAATCAAGTGTTGAAAAAGGCCAAAGCGCTGATGAATACCAGGTGTCTAAAACATCTGGATCACGCTTTAAATGTCCTTGATAGCCTTCTTTTAAAGCGAGGGTTTTTGCTTCTTCTTCGTTATGCGCAACCCACACCTGGCCTTGATCACCATACCACGCTGGTATTTGATGACCCCACCAAAGCTGTCTTGAAATACACCAGTCTTGAATGTTGTTTAACCATTGGTTATAAGTATTCACCCAATTGTCTGGAAAGAATTTAATCTCACCTGTCTTTACAACATCGAGTGCTTTTTCTGTAATACTTTTTCCGTCGTGACCTTTTTTTGTCATAGCAACAAACCACTGATCTGTGAGCATCGGCTCGATCACTACATCTGTTCTATCGCCTCGAGGAATTTTTAGTTTATGTTTTTCAGTTTTAACAAGAAAATCTTGTGCCTCTAAATCTTCTACAATTTTTTTACGCGCGGCGAATCGCTCTAAACCCTGATAAATTTTTGGGGCTGACTCATTAATGTGTCCATCGAGTGTCAACACACTGATCATGGGTAACTTATGACGCATGCCTACTGCATAGTCATTAAAGTCGTGTGCGGGTGTCACTTTCACAACACCTGTCCCAAATGTCTGATCTACATAATCATCTGCAATGATTGGAATTTCGCGATCACATAAAGGAAGTTTGACCATTTGGCCAACTAATTTTTGATAGCGCGCATCTTCGGGATGAACCATAATCGCTACGTCACCCAACATCGTTTCAGGTCTTGTGGTGGCAACCGTTAGGTAGCCTTTACCGGATGCAAGTGGATATTGGATATGCCACAAGAATCCATCCTCTTCTTCTTGAATGACCTCTAAATCAGATACAGCTGTTTGTAATTGAATATCCCAATTCACTAAACGTTTGCCGCGATAGATAAGGCCTTCTTTAAATAAACTTACAAATGTTTCAGTGACTGTTTTTGACAAACCTTTGTCCATCGTGAAACGCTCGCGTGACCAGTCAGGCGAAGTGCCTAGACGACGCATTTGTTTTGTGATCGTGCCACCTGAATAAGCTTTCCATTCCCATACTTTTTCTAAAAACTTTTCTCGGCCTAAGTCATGTCTTGAAATACCTTCTTTATCAAGCTGCCTTTCAACCACAATTTGTGTTGCAATACCTGCGTGATCAGTACCAGGTTGCCATAATGTATTGTCACCCTTCATGCGGTGATAACGCGTTAATGCATCCATAAGGGTTTGATTAAATCCATGGCCCATATGTAACGTTCCCGTTACATTAGGTGGTGGCAATAAAATACAAAATGAATTTTTTTGTGCTGTATCTAAGCCCGCTTGATAAAAGCCCTTTGATTCCCAAAAGTCATACCAACGACTTTCAATATCTTTTGGACTAAAAGGTTTCGAGAGATTATTTTCCATGAATAAAACACATAGAGGATTTGTTAAAGATTCATTTTAACATAGGGATAAGTGATATCAGGCCTCATGGCAGATGTCTGCCATAAAAAATCACTTAGAACATACGGGGCAGGATGGATCTTTTTTAAGTTGAATATTTTTCCATTGCATTGATTTCACATCTAGCAATAGCAAGCGACCCTCTAAAGACTCGCCAATACCTAAAATAATTTTCATCACTTCAGCGGCTTGGGAAGTACCAATCATACCCACAGTAGGAGAAAAAACACCGTTGTCGGCACAGCGCGTTTCATTGCGGTCACCTGTATCAGGGAATAAACAATGATAACAAGGGCTCTTGTCATGCCTCATATCAAAGACACTGATCTGACCCTCAAATCCAACAGCGGCACCTGAAACCAAAGGTTTTTTTAACTCCACTGCAATTCGATTAAGTGCATAACGTGTCGCAAAATTATCTGAGCCATCAATAATGACATCAACATTTTTCGCAATCACTTTCATACTTGCTTCAGTTTGTTTTTCTGTCACTGCAATCACATCTATATCTGGATTAAGCAATTGAATAAATTGTTTTGCTGAAGAAGCTTTATTAATACCTACTGATTGTGTGTCATGAATAATTTGTCTTTGAAGATTACTTAAATCTACATCATCAAAATCACATATGGTTATTTTTCCAATACCGGCAGCGGCACAATACATGGCAATGGGTGCGCCTAACCCCCCTGCACCTACAATTAGAATATGACTATGAAGAAGTTTTTCTTGCCCCCCATACTCAATATCAGGTAATAAGATATGACGGCTATATCGAAGAAGTTGCTGATCGTCCATGAATGCATTAAACATTAATTAAAGTTGAAATGACTATATCGTCAATTAACTGTGGATTCAATGCATTTAAAAACTGGGGTGGCTGATGGGGCTCGAACC
>RFPQ01000160.1 GCA_009926035.1 Betaproteobacteria bacterium | reverse complement strand
AGATGATATCGGCATTGATGAAGTGGAATATGCTGTTGAGCCAAAATTTGATGGTCTCGCAATTACATTAACTTATGAAAATGGCATTTTCGTTCAAGGTGCTACACGCGGCGATGGTTATACTGGAGAGAATGTCACGCACAATTTGAAAACTATTCGCTCAATACCCACTAAAATTAATCATCCAAACCCACCCAAAATTTTAGAAGTGAGAGGTGAGGTTTTAATGCTAAAAAAAGATTTTGAATTACTCAATAAAAAACAAGAATCTTTAGGCGAAAAAAAATTTGCAAATCCCAGAAATGCTGCGGCAGGAAGCTTAAGACAGCTTGATCCGAGAATAACCGCAAAAAGACCATTAACTTTCTTTTCATATGGTCTTGGTGTATGCGAACCTGATTTAAACTTAAAAACGCATACAGAAACAATTCAGCTTTTAAAACAATTTAATTTACCAATTTCTGATTTATCAGTAAGCGTTAAGGGTGTAAAAGGCTTAAAGAGCTTTTATGAGAAAGTGTTAAAACTTAGAGATTCCTTAACTTATGACATTGATGGTGTGGTTTATAAAGTAAATTCTTTTAATTATCAAAATGAATTAGGTTTTGTATCACGAGCTCCTCGATGGGCAATTGCTCATAAATTTCCAGCAGAAGAAGCTTTAACTGAAATTTTAGATATTGATGTTCAAGTAGGACGAACAGGAGCTATAACACCTGTTGCACGTTTAAAGCCAGTTTTTGTTGGTGGAGTTACTGTAACTAATGCAACTCTTCATAATGAAGATGAAATGATTCGTAAAGATGTTCACATTGGAGATATTGTAAGTGTCCGAAGAGCAGGGGATGTAATTCCTGAGATCGTAAGAGTGCTTATTGACAAACGACCAAAGACAATCAAAAAATTTAAAATGCCAAATGCATGTCCAGAGTGCGGCTCCCCTCTAATTCGAATAGATGATGAAGCTGTCATTCGATGTTCAGGTGGCCTCATTTGCCCAGCCCAACAAAAACAATCTATTATTCATTTTGCGTCTCGAAAGGCTATGGATATAGAAGGTTTAGGAGATAAATCTGTTGAACAATTAGTAACTGTAGGATTAATTCATGGATTACCTGATATATACAAGCTAAAGCTTACACAATTAATTAACCTTGATCGTATGGCAGAAAAATCAGGTCAAAATTTATTGGATGCAATTGAAAAAAGTAAAAAAACTACATTACCCCGATTTATATATGCACTTGGTATTCGTAACGTAGGCGAATCAACCGCTAAAGATCTTGCTGGTTTCTATGGGGATTTAAATGAAATCATGAAGCAAACAGAAGAGAACTTACAGCTTGTACCTGACATTGGTCCTACAGTTGCAAAATCTATCAGTGATTTTTTTAAGCAGAATAAGAATAGGGAAGTAATACAATCTCTAATTAAACTTGGTGTTAATTGGCCCAAATATGATATAAAAAAATCCACTTCAGGAATTTTTGCGAACAAAACTTTTGTTCTTACAGGAACGCTTCCTTCAATGTCTCGCGAAGAAGCCAAATCAGTCATTGAATTGAATGGTGGAAAGGTTGCAGGTAGCGTATCTAAAAAAACTGATTATGTTGTCGCTGGAACAGATGCAGGAAGTAAATTAAATGTTGCACAAGAGCTTGGCATTAAAGTTATTTCTCAAGATGAACTTTTAAAACTTATCAAATAAAAAACCTATGAAATTTAAAATACAATTTTTATTAATACTTTTTAGTGTCTCTTTCTCAAACAATATCTTTTCCAAGGAAATAAACAAATCTTGCGATGATTTATTAAATGATAACAAATTCGAAGAGGCTTTAAAAACTAAGAAAAACGAATATAAATCTGCCTTTTGTCACGGGCAAGTTAATTTAAAGCTTCATCATTATGATGATGCTTTTAACGACTTTAAATTAGCTGATAAGTTAGCAAAAAATGATATTGATCATTCCATGGCTAATTTACTAGAAGGCATAACCTTAAAAGAAGCCAATAAACTAGATGAGGCTCTTTTGCATTTAAAAAATTCCATTGCACGCACTCAACCAAACAAAACTTTCAGGCGTTTGTATTTAATTGAAATTGGAGAGATTTTATTGCTTCTCGCTAAATATGAGGATGCGGCAAATTCATTTCTTGATGCCTACGGACTAGCTGCAAACGATGATGAGCGTGCTTTCAATTTGGATCGAATTGCTTTTGCTTATGCTTCTATGGGAAATTTCACTAAAGCTATAGAGTTTGAATTAAAGGCGAATTTAGCTTTTGAGCGAACAGGTTTACTTAGCGAATATGCAGACTCTGGTATTAATCTCGCTTTGTACTACCTAGAAGTTAATGATCTTATTCCTGCTGAAAGAACCCTTTTAAAATTTGAAAAGCTCGCTCGAGAGAATGGGGGAATGTATTACCTCGCCAAAGCTTTATATGCGCAAAGTAAATATTATAAAAAGAAATCTAATCTCGAACTTAGCAAATCAAAATTTGATGAAGCGAATAAGATTGCTAATGATATTGGGGCGGAGGACCTAAAGGCGCTTTTCAATGCTATTTAATTTAAGGA
>RFPQ01000159.1 GCA_009926035.1 Betaproteobacteria bacterium | reverse complement strand
CCATGTAATAAGCTCTCTGCTAGAGATGGACTTCCAAATCTTCCAGAAAAAAGATAATAAGTTTGTGTAGAAATTAAAAAAGCCACAACTACTGCAACTGAGACATAAGGAATAAAAATTGATAATTTTTGTAAACATTTTTGTTTATTTAAAAAATATCCACATACCCAAAGGCTAGCATAAGCTGGAATTAGCCCCCAATAACCTTTTGTTAAACAAAATCCTAGTTTTGGATCTAAAGCTGATGCACCAAAATCTATAAATAATCCAAGTAAAAACAGAGTAATAAAAAACCTAATGCTTTTTAGATATATTCCACCAATTAGAAAAAGAGCAAGGCTCGCGTCAGGTAAAGCATATAGTGTTGTTACATGATTTCCTCGCGTTATTAACATCAAAAATGATATGACTAAAGTTAAAAAAAACTCATTTGAGTTAGGCTTGGGTAATTTAAAAGTCATAATTTTCCTTAAATTTATTGTGGTTCATATCGTAATGAGATAAAAAAACTTTGACTCGGTGTTTGATATCGAAAACCATCAGTATTTGGATTTCCCTCATAAGCGAAAGTATAATTTTTATCTAAAAAATTATCTATTCGCGCATTCATTTTTAGATCTTTATTAATTTGATATTCAGCAAATAAATTTGTTCTTATATAGCCAGGTATATTATAAAGATTCTCTGCGTCATTATATCTATTTCCTGATCCAATTGCTTCAAAACCTAAATTCCAACTTTGAATATAATAATTTATACCCACTGTACCAAAAAAATTGCTTCTCCTTGGTAAATATTTATTAGCACTTTCGTTCATTGGGGATTGAACTGTGAAACTACTTTTGACTAGAAAATGATTAATAAATTGACTGCCTGATATTGTCGCGCCATAGATTTCAGCAGTATTGATATTGTATGGTCTAAAGTTAGTTGTAATATCAGAAATTATGAAGTCCGTTATTTTATTTTTAAATGCCACAAAAGAAAAAAATTCTCCATCAAATTGGTATTTAAGTTGTGCTTCAATATTTTTAGATTTTTCTGGTTGTAAATCTGGATTTGCGTAACTTCCTGCATAAAGATAGTTAAATGTTGGTGATCTGAAGGCAGTACCAAATGAAGAACCGACCGACCAATTAGAGTTCATAGCATAAGAATATCCAATATTTCCGGTTGTAGCATCTCGATAAACACTATTAAAATCTTTTCTAATGCTAACTTGAAAATTATGATTCGCTTGATTAAGACCATAGCCGATCATATACGCATCATTCTGTCTATCTTTTTTTGAGTAAGTCGTATCTGTTACGTTAATTTTCTGATCAAGTTTATCGTACAATAAAATCAGAGAACCTATGGGTAGAGTCAAATCATTTTGCCAAGTGATTTGATTTTGAATCGTTTTATAAACGTTATCAACTTCTCTTGTAGCGCCAGAAATATATCTTTGTTTTTCGACATAATCATCTATCCCCAGTCCTACTCTAAAACTAGATTTCCAATAATTAGTGAGCTGGCTATTAACGGTACCACTAAAGCTTTCTTGATCCTGAGTATTTTTCCAATCAATACTTGGATCCCAATTTGCATAACGATTATCGTATTTATTTTTACCTTGGCTTAAAAAGTATTGAAAGTTTATATCGAGCTTCTCATTAATTTTACGACTTAGAGAGGCAGAAACACTTTTATTTCTGTAGCCATCCTTGTCCAAATTATAGATATTCGCTTCTGCTGCCGGATTTGTATTTGGCTCGAAAGCAGAAAATCCTGTCGAGCTTTGACTAGATAGGTTAATAGCATAAGAGGTTTTGTCGTCCCCTCCTCGTATACCGCCTTGCGCAATTGAAGAATTGTATTTACCGTACCCATAAGAAAAATAAGGTTTAAAACCATTTAAACCTTTTTTTGTAAAGATTTGAATGACACCACCAATAGCATCTTGGCCATATAAGCTCGAGGCTGGACCTCTAACGATTTCAATTTTTTCAATTTGTGATAAGGGAATATTTTCTATAGCAGTCAGACCTGCTGTTGCAGAATCAATTCTGATGCCATCTAACAAAATTACCGAATGTGTTGAGCTCGCCCCTCTCAGAAATAGCGTAGAAACTTTTCCTTGTCCTCCATTATTTGATATTTCAATTCCAGGTTGTCTTTGCAGAAGCTCAGAAAGTAAAGAAGGTCCAGCAAGTTTGATTTCTTCCTCAGAGATTGTAGTTATATCAGCAATGACATTTTTTTTGGAGATAGGAGTTCGAGTCGCTGTTACAAAAATATCAGAGGTTTTAAGCGTAGTATCTGCGAAAGCATGGATTATAAACATTTGACTCAAGCACGCTGACAATAGCGTAATCTTTTTCATAGTATTTTTCTCTTTTTTACTGCGCCATGATCCTTTTTTAATTTGAATATTATGGGTTGATTTGTAGACCCATGAAAGAAATCAATCTGCAATTTTACTGGCTGAACATGGCAAGAAGATGGAACAACTTGCGAACAGTCAATGGTCATGCGGTAGATATTGTCTATCCCGGAGAAATCAATTTCAATCAGGGTCCTGATTTTCTTCATGCAAGAATTGAGATAGATGGACTCCTATGGGTGGGTT
>RFPQ01000158.1 GCA_009926035.1 Betaproteobacteria bacterium | reverse complement strand
AAAAAAGTATGTTTAATATCCCGTTTTAGTACCTATTAATTAGACGCAATCGCCCATGGCTGATGAATAGCGATGCCAGCATTCTTTATCATTTTGTTTACATACAAAAATATTTTCACTTCTATTGTTTGATACTTTTGTTTTTTGTATGTTTCTCTTTTTTCCTAATGATTTAGATGTTTGAATTTCTTGTTTAGCTTTCATTTATCATTTCCCCATAAAAAGATTTATAAGTAAATTTTATGTCCCTAATTATGATAAATCAAATTAATTGTTTTTAATTATGTGATAAGTATTTTAAATCAAAAAATGACAGTCTAGTCTAAGATCTTAATGACTTGATTTTTTACCTATAGTTATGGCTGTGCGAAGGTTTAGACAATTCTATAAAATAAGGTAATGAAAAAAATAATTAGTATTTTTTTATTAGGCATACTCTTTTCTTGCCAAACAATTCCTTCTTCAAATTTACCCACCTCCAGTTTAGGAAGAAATCCTCAATTGCCTGAGCCAAGTTTATCAATTATTCCTATAGTGAGTATTCCTCAGGCATCCAAATGGCCAGAACATATTACACCTCAGGTTAATGATAACTTTGTGATCAATCTTTACTCAAAGGAACTTACACACCCTCGCTGGCTATTCGTATTACCTAATGGGGATATTCTCGTTGCTCAAAGTAATAAACAGCCCCCAAAAAAAACACAAGGATTAAAAGATCTTATAGCAAGATTCTTTATGAAACGCGCTGGCGCGGGTAATATTAGCCCGGACAAAATTACTCTCCTTCGCGATAAAAATGATGATGGAGTAGCTGAGTTAGCTAATGATTTTTTAACTAGATTGCATTCACCTTTTGGCATGGCTTTGATTGGTAATGATTTATATGTTGCAAATACTGATGCTATTTTGCGTTTTCATTATGAGTTAGGGGATATAAAAATTGATACTACAAAATATCCTCCAGAGAAAATTGTAGATTTGCCAGAAGGCGAGATTAACTCACATTGGACGAAAAATATTATTGCATCTTCAGACGGTACAAAGCTTTATGTCACAGTTGGGTCAAATAGTAATATTGGCGAACACGGATTGGATCAAGAAAAAGATAGAGCAGCAATCATAGAAGTAGATATTAAAACAAAACAAAAAAGAATTTATGCATCCGGTTTAAGAAACCCTAATGGACTCGCATGGCATCCAATTTCAGGTCAATTATGGACAGTTGTAAATGAAAGGGATGAGCTAGGTAATGATTTAGTGCCGGATTATTTAACTTCAGTTAGAGATGGTGATTTTTTTGGATGGCCTTATGTGTATTTTAAGGATCATAAAGATCCTCGCGTGAAAGAATCTATGCCAGACAA
The DNA here is from genome assembly GCA_009926035.1 of Betaproteobacteria bacterium. Lineage (GTDB taxonomy): Bacteria > Pseudomonadota > Gammaproteobacteria > Burkholderiales > Methylophilaceae > Methylopumilus. The sequence goes on along the minus strand of RFPQ01000158.1, from coordinate 1,254 downwards.
TCTTACTCCTCGCTTACCCGATTATGCTTTAGGTGCTCATGTCGCAGCCTTAGGGTTAGTTTTTTCTAATACATCACAATTTAAATCACCTTTTAATAATGGTGTATTTGTAAGTGAGCATGGATCATGGAATAGAAAGCCACGCAGCGGTTATAAAGTTGTATATATTCCTTTTAAAAATAATGAGCCTGATGGATTGCCAGTAGATATTGTCACCCAATTTGTAGTTGGTGATGAAGCATATGGAAGGCCTGTAGGATTAGTTATTGATAAAAAAGGTAATCTTCTTATTGCTGATGACATAGGAAATCGTGTTTGGAGACTTACTTTAAAATGATGAATTATTGTGTTATTGAGATGCTCTCTTTTTTTGACGAGCGCGGATATTAAGCACTTCCACCGAAAGCGAAAAAGCCATTGCAAAATAAACATATCCTTTTGGAATGTGAATATTAAAACTTTCGGCAATCAAGACAAGACCAACGATCATTAAGAATGATAGCGCTAAAACTTTAATAGATGGATGGCGATGAACAAAATCACCAATAGGTTTAGCAGCTAAGAGCATAAAAAATACAGAGATTAAAACAGCAGCAATCATAATTGAGATTTCATCGACTAAGCCAACCGCAGTAATGACACTATCAAGTGAGAAAACCATATCAAGAACTCCAATTTGGAGTATGGCACCCCAAAAAACCTTCTGAATAGATTTTGACTTTAGGCTTGAGCTATTGATTACCTTTACAGATTCTTCTTCTGCCTCAACCTCGAGGTAAATTTCCTTGCTAGCTTTCCATAAAAGAAATAAGCCGCCGAAGAATAAGATTAAATCTCTGCCACTAATTTCTTGGTTATGAATAGCAAAAAGTGTTTCTGTTAGACCCATCACCCAAGATAAACTCAGAAGTAAAAGAACTCGCGTAATCAGCGCAAACAATAATCCAAATCGACGGACTGATTCACGTATTTCTAATGGGAGGCGATTAGCAAGAACGCTAATGAAAATGATGTTATCAATGCCCAAAACAATTTCAAGGGCTGCAAGCGTTAAAAATGCAATGATTGTATTTGGATCAAGAATGAATTGGAGCATTTTTTTCTATATAAATTCTAAACGCAATCACTCTTTGCTAATAGTATTTATTATTTTGACGGTTTAAAAAATTATGCATGGAATTTTGATAAATCACCTGGTTTTCTTAGCATTTTATCGACCTCTCCTAGATGAAGTTCTTCTTGATAAATCATCTC